>JACQFZ010000070.1 GCA_016199745.1 Gammaproteobacteria bacterium | reverse complement strand
CGGCCGCACTCGTCGCTTGACGGGCAGACGCCGGATACCGTGTACTTGAATTGGTTGCCGTCGTCCCAGGCAGCATAGTCGGCAGAGCTATCACTTTATCGTTGGTGGAAAAGTGTCTTAACGAACGGGGCCACTTCTGTTGTGCCTCTTTATTTTATGGCAACCGCTCGGTGATGAGCGTCGCCAGTTTGTCGAAAGCCGGCGCAATCGTATCGTTCGGCACGCAAGCATAGCCGAGCAGCAAGCCTCTCTGTGCGTTTTGCGCTGAGCTGTAATAACGCGACAGCGGACGTGCGACGATTCCCCAAGAGAGTGCCGACTCGCTCAGCGCTTGATCGTCGACTGAATCGGGTAGCCGCAATATGAGATGCAGGCCAGCGTCGCTGCCTGATACCGAAAGTTTGTCGCCGAAGTTTTTACGAATGGCGTCGATGAGCAGAGTTCGACGTTCACCGTAGAGCAAACGCATGCGGCGAATGTGCGAGGTGAAGTAACCCTCGGCGATGAAATCGGTCAGCACCGCTTGCAACATCAGTTGTCCTTCGCGATACAGCTCCGATAGGCCGGTCGCAAAGTGATCGACTAATGCCTCCGGCACCACGAGATAACCGAGACGCAAACCGGGAAATAGAATTTTGCTGAATGTGCCGACGTAGAGCACTTGGCCTTCGTTATCGAGGCCTTGTAACGAGGCGAGTGGACGGCTGCCGTAACGGAACTCGCTATCGTAGTCGTCTTCGATGATCCAGCTACCGCCATGCTTGGCGTATTCGAGTAGCAAGCGCCGGCGAGCGAGGCTCATGACGTTACCGAGCGGGTACTGATGCGATGGCGACAAGAACATGAAACGCGGTGGTGTTTTGAGCTGCTCGGCGCTCGGGTTCATGCCTTCGTTGTCGATTTCGACCGGAACGGTTTGTAGTCCGCAGGCGATCAACACGTTGCGCGCGCCCCAATAACACGGATCTTCGACCCAGGCGGTATCGCCGGCATCGCTCAGCAGTTGTGCGATCAAATGCAACGATTGATGAATGCCGGTGGTGATGATGATTTGCTCGGGACGGCAACGCACCGAGCGCGCCGTGCCGAGATAATCGGCGAGCGTGCGGCGCAACGGCATGTGGCCACCGCCGTGCGCGTAGGTGAGGAGCTCCGGCTTCGGACGGCGCCAGTGTTTACTCAACAAGCGATTCCAAATTTTTGCCGGGAACTGCGTGACATCCGGCACGCCGGGAACGAACGCTTCCCATTGCCGCTTCGAGGCGCCGGCCATTTCCACCAAACGTTCGCCACGCTTCGACAACTTGCGCGGACTACTCGGTGTGGGTGTTTCGGTGCCCAACTTGCGGCGGGTGGCGCCGATGTTTTTTTCCGGCGCCGTGTCGGCGACGTAGGTGCCGCTACCGATCGTCGACGTTACATATCCCTCCACAGCAAGCTGGCTATACACATGCGTTACCGTGTTGCGCGCGACGCCGAGCTCCTTCGCCAATGTGCGACTCGGCGGCAACTGCGTACCAATCGGCAGCTGTCCAGAGAGAATCGCTTGCTGTAGCACCCGATACAACTGGCGATAAGTCGGCTCGCTCGACTCGAGGTTTAGACGTAGCGCCAAAAAGTCGGAAAGAACGGTTGGTTTCATTGGTATTATCGGGCCTATTTTTTGGATCTATCAGAAAAACAAAATTGGACCTTCATTTAGTGCCAAATGGATATTACTTTAGTTCATACAGGGGCGGGTAGTGCATTCACGGACGGGTAAAGAGGCGAGCGGTGCTTTGAGGATCGAAGCACCGACGGTCACCTTATTATCCCTGAAGACACGACGCCCGCATTCTTCATCTATACCTATCCGAGGAGAGGGTCGTGACCAATCTCGATTTGCAGAAGCGGAAGGATGCCGCTACACCGCGTGGCGCGGCCGTGTTGTGTAATTTCTATGCGGCGCGTGCCGAAGGTGCCGAGATATGGGATGTCGAGGGCAAGCGCTATATCGATTTCGCCGCCGGCATCGCTGTCGTCAATACCGGCCACCGCCATCCGACCATCGTTCGCGCCATCCGCGAGCAGCTTGATCAGTTCACTCACACCGCTTACCAAGTCGTTCCTTACGCTTCTTATATAGAGCTCGCCGAGCGCATCAATGCGAGCACGCCCGGTGACTACGCCAAGAAGACCGCATTCTTTTCCACCGGCGCCGAAGCGATCGAGAACGCCATCAAGATCGCGCGCGCTGCGACCGGTCGTTCCGGTGTCATCGCGTTTTCCGGCGGCTTCCACGGCCGGACGATGATGGCACTGGCGCTGACCGGGAAAATGTCGCCGTATAAAGCCAGTTTCGGTCCGTTCCCCGGCGAAATTTTCCATGCGCCGTTCCCAAGTGCGCTGCACGATATTTCCACCGACGATTCGTTGGATGCATTGCACGAGTTGTTCAAAGTATCGATCGATCCGAAGCGTGTCGCCGCGATCATCCTCGAGCCGGTGCAGGGCGAGGGCGGTTTCAACGTCGCGCCGCCGAAATTCTTGCGCGCCATCCGTGATCTGTGTGACGAGCACGGCATCTTATTCATCGCCGATGAAATTCAGACCGGCTTCGCCCGTACCGGCCGTTTGTTCGCCATGCATCATTACGATGTGACGCCGGATCTGATGGCCATGGCCAAAGGTCTCGCCGGCGGCATGCCGTTGTCGGCAGTATGCGGACGCGCGGAAATTATGGACGCACCGGCGCCAGGTGGCCTCGGCGGTACCTACGCCGGCAATCCGCTGGCGATCGCGTCAGCGTTGGCGGTCTTGAAAGTGATCGAGACCGAGCAGCTAGCCGATCGCGCCAACGTACTCGGTCAGAAGTTGAAGGACTGTTTGAGTCGTGTGCGCGGCAAGGTCCCGCAAATGGCGGAAGTGCGCGGCCTCGGTGCCATGGTGGCGGCGGAATTTACCGAGCCGGGCAGCATCGTGCCGGATACGAAATTCGCCAAACAGGTACAGACAAACGCGTTGCGCGACGGTCTGTTGCTGTTGACTTGCGGTGCCAACGGAAACGTCATTCGCTTTCTATTCCCGTTGACGATTCCAGAGGCTCTTATGGAGGAGGGCTTGACGGTGCTCGAAAGTGCATTGATCGAAGCGGCTAAGCAGGCCGAATCGACCAAGCGCGAGCGCGTCGCGTGAAAGGGATCAACCCCTATCAACTGAGAGTAAACCCGTGCCAGAGCTCGAAACGTCGGACTTGCGTACAAAGGTATTGCAGGCAGTACCTGGAATGAAAGTGCAAAAGAGCCGCGACTCGTCAATGACGATTGACGGTAAAAAGCGGGAGGACGAAAAGCCGATGGCTCGGAAAGACGACGTGCTGGTGCGATTCCAGCAGGTGACGAAAACTTATGACGGCGAATATTCAATCGTACGTAATCTCGATCTCGATATTCGCCGCGGGGAATTTCTAACGTTGCTTGGACCGTCTGGTTCGGGCAAGACCACCTGCCTGATGATGCTCGCCGGTTTCGAGTTTCCCACCGGTGGCGAGATTTGGCTCGAAGGAACGCTGCTGAATAAGTTACCGCCGCATAAGCGCAACATCGGCATGGTGTTTCAGAACTATGCGTTGTTCCCGCACATGACCGTCGCGCAGAACGTCGAATATCCGTTGCGCACGCGCGGCATCGACAAAGCGACGCGCGCGAAAGAAGTCGAGAACGCGCTCCACATGGTGCAAATGGAAAATTTCGCCGCGCGTTATCCGTCGCAGCTTTCCGGCGGTCAACAACAACGGGTCGCGCTATCACGAGCACTGGTGTTCCAACCGAAGCTGGTGTTGATGGACGAACCGCTCGGCGCACTCGATAAGCAGCTGCGTAAACACATGCAACTCGAGCTCAAGGCGCTGCATCAACGACTTGGCGTTACCTTCGTTTACGTGACCCACGATCAAGACGAAGCACTCACGATGTCGGACCGTGTCGCGGTGTTGGATCAAGGTGTGATCCAGCAACTCGACGCGGTCGATCGTTTATACGAGGCGCCGACCAACCGCTTTGTCGCCGGCTTCGTCGGCGACAACAACAGCTTTAACGCCATGATCGAATCCGAGCGTGGCGATAGCTGTCAGGTGCGGTTAACGGATGGATCGGTATTGATCGGCTTGAACGTAAACAAGGGATCGTTAGGCGACAAAGTGATGGCGTATGTACGGCCGGAGCGCATTCGTTTTGCTGACGAGCGTCATTCCGAACAAAACGTGTTGCCGGCGACCGTCGTCGACGTCGTTTATTTCGGCGATCACGTCCGCGTCAGTTGCGCGGTGGCGCAACAAGCCAATTGCTTCGTCAAGGTGCCGTTTGGCCAAGGCATGGCGGCGCCGCCGGCGATCGGCAACAAGGTCAAGCTGACGTTTACCACCGAACATTTGCGTATTTTTACTTGATGTATGTAGTGACTGAGTGAGCAAAAAAATTTCCACTGCAATCTATGTTGTAAAACGGAGGAAGCAATGAAAAGCGTCACGAAGTCCGCAGTTTTAGTGTTATCGGCCGTTGTAGGATCTACCGCATTTGCAAAGGACCTGACAGTCGTTAACTTCGGTGGCGCTGTTAATACCGCCATGAAGCCCGCCTATATCCAGCCGTTTCAGAAGACCACCGGCACCAACGTCACTGTCGTTGAGTACACCGGTGAACAGGCCAAGGTGAAGGCCATGGTCGATACCAAGAACGTGGTATGGGATGTCGTCGAAGTCGAGTCGGGCGATATCGGCCGCGGTTGCGAAGAGGGTTTGTATGAGCGCTTGGATGCGCCGAACCTAGTCGATACGAAAACGTTTTTGCCGGCGGCGATTCATGAGTGCGGCATCGGCGCGTTCGTATGGTCGACCGTGCTGGCGTACAACGCCGACAAGTTGAAGCATACCCCGACCACCTGGGCCGACTTCTGGGACGTGAAGAAGATCCCGGGCAAGCGCGGCATGCGCAAGGGTGCCCGTTACAACCTCGAGTTCGCGTTGATGGCGGATGGTGTACCGGCGCCGGACGTTTATAAGGTGTTGTCGACACCGGAAGGTGTAGATCGTGCGTTCCGTAAGCTCAGCGAGTTGAAGCCGAGTATTCAATGGTGGGAAGCCGGTTCGCAACCGCCGCAAATGTTGGTCGCCGGTGACGTGGTCATGAGCACCGCTTATAACGGTCGCATCGATGCCGCCCAGCGCGAAGGTAAGAACCTTAAAGTCAATTTTCGCGCCGGTAATATCTACGATATCGACTACTGGGTGATTCCGAAGGGCTCGAAGAACAAAGACAGCGCGCTGGAATACATCAAGTTCGCGAGTTCGGCGCAGTCGCAGGTGGCTTACTCGCACAACATTTCCTACGGCCCGACCAACCTGGACGCGTTGAAGCGGTTGGAAGGAAATCATCTGGCGAATTTGCCGACCGCACCGATCAACATGAAGAACGCCGTGCAACACAATCTTCAGTTCTGGACGGACAACGGCGACGAGCTCGAGAAGCGTTTCTCTGCCTGGGCTGCCAAGTAACTGTCGTTTGAATACCACCGCCGGGTCATCCGGCCTGGCGGTGGAACCTAGAGCCTAACTATGTCAGCTATCGTTCTCGACACCGATTCTCTCCGTAACTTGAAGCGCGAGCTGCGGGTGGCGGAGCGGCAAAAGCGTCTGCGAGCGGCCGTACTCATCGCACCGCTGGCGATCTTTTTATTACTGACGTTCGTGATACCTATCGGTGTGTTGCTCAAACGCGCCGTTGAAAATCCGGAAGTGGTGACGGCATTGCCGTCTACCATTGTTGCACTGAAAGACTGGGATCAAACCAGTGTACCGTCGGCGCCGGTTTATGCCGCGCTCGTTGCCGATTTAACGGCGGCCAAGAGTAATGACAGCGCCGGCCAGCTCGCGCGGCGACTCAACAACGAGATCAGCGGTTTCCGTTCGCTCGTCATGCAGACGACCCGCAAGATGCCGCTGGCCGAAGGCGCGGCTGCACTGACGCCGAACGAGGCGATGCAGCAGTTGATCGCTATGGACCCGCGCTGGGGAGATCCGAAGTATTGGGTCGTCATCGCCAGCAACGGCAATCGTTACTCGCCGTATTATCTGTTGTCGGCATTGGACCTCAAGCAAACCGCCGACGGCTCGATCGAAAAAGTCGACGAGAACAAAGCGATCTTCCTGCCGATTTTTGCGCGTACGTTTTCGATCAGTGCGATCGTGACGCTATGCAGCCTGTTACTCGCCTATCCGGTGGCATATTGGATGTCGAAGTTGCCGCCGCGGCGCGCCAACCTTTGCATGATATTGGTATTGATTCCGTTCTGGACATCGGTACTGGTACGTATTGCCGCTTGGATCGTGTTGTTGCAGTCCGGCGGGCTCGTCAATAAAGCGCTGATGTCGCTCGGTTGGATCACCGAGCCGATGGAGCTGTTGTTCAACCGCGTCGGCGTTTATATCGCCATGGTGCACATTTTATTGCCGTTCATGATTCTGCCGCTTTATAGCGTCATGAAATCGATACCGCTATCGTACACACGGGCAGCGGTGTCGCTCGGTAGCCATCCATTCGCAGCGTTCTGGCGGGTATACGTGCCGCAGACCTATCCCGGTGTTGGCGCCGGTGCCTTGCTGGTATTCATTCTGGCGATCGGTTACTACATCACGCCGGCGTTACTCGGTGGTCCGAACGAGCAGATGGTCAGCTACTACGTCGCTTATTTCACCAACCATACGATCAACTGGGGCATGGCCTGCGCACTCGGCGGTTTACTGTTGTTTGCCACGCTCGCGCTGTATGCGGTTTATCGCCGCTTTGCCAAGCTCGAAACCGGGCTGGGGTAGATCATGAAAACATTTTTTCCCGAGTTTCCGCCGTACGTCTCGCTCACTGAGCGCGTTTGGTTTTTCACGCTGCGCGGCTTCAGCATTCTGTTGTTATTGTTTCTGTTGTTGCCGGTGTTGGTGATTATTCCAATCTCGTTCAGCTCGAGCTCGTTCATCGCTTATCCGATCCCGAGCTTCTCGCTGCGCTGGTATGAGACGTTGTTCACGTCGACGGAATGGACGATGGCGGCGAAGAACAGTTTCATCGTTTCGCCGTTCGCGACGCTGATCGCGACGATTCTCGGTACGTTGGCGGCGGTCGGTCTGAACAAAGCCAACTTCGCCGGCAAAGGCCTGCTCATGGCGGTGCTGATTTCGCCGATGATCGTGCCGGTGGTCGTCGTCGGCGTCGCGATCTACCTATTCTTCGCGCCGTTCGGGCTGGCCGAGAGTTATGTCGGCCTCATCGCTGCGCATGCCGCGCTCGGCGCGCCGTTCGTCGTCATGACGGTGTTGGCGGTGTTGCAGAACTTCAACCATAACCTGGTGCGCGCGAGCCTAAGTTTGGGCGCGAGCCCGCTAGCGACTTTTTTTCGCGTAACCCTGCCCGTTATTGCCCCGGGCGTCGTGTCCGGGGCTCTTTTTGCGTTCGCCACGTCGTTCGACGATGTCGTCGTAACGTTATTCGTCGCCGGCCCGACGCAGTCGACCTTACCGCGGCAAATGTTTACCGGCTTACGCGACAATATTACGCCGACGATCGCCGCGTTGGCGACGATCTTAATTTTGTTCTCTACTTGTCTGTTGCTCGCGCTCGAGTGGTTGCGCGGCCGCGGCAAGATGGCGTTGCAATCGAAGCGTATCTAGTCGACTGACGATCAGCAGTAGTCAATGTCGGCAAAAGTTCTTCTCCAAGAATTTACAAAGGAATGGTTGATGACGATGGACTCCCTAGTGAAAGATATTGAGGCACCCATGGTGGCGTTGAAATTGAAAGATCCCGGATTATTTCGGCAGCGTGCTTACATCAACGGCGTTTGGTGCGATGCCGACGACGAAAGCACCGTCGAGGTATTCAATCCGGCCACGGGCGGTATGCTCGGCATCGTTCCGAACATGGGCGTCGCCGAAACTCGCCGGGCGATCGACGCGGCCAACGCCGCCTGGCCGGCGTGGCGGGCGCAGACGGCGAAAGAGCGCAGCGTCATTCTGCGCCGCTGGCACGACCTGATGCTGGCGAACATCGATGAGCTCGCCGCCATTATGACGGCGGAGCAGGGCAAGCCGTTGGCGGAAGCGAAAGGCGAAATCAATTACGCCGCCGGTTATATCGAGTGGTTTGCCGAAGAAGCGAAGCGCATTTATGGCGATACGATTCCGGCGCCGGTCGGCGATCGCCGCCTCGTCGTCGTTAAGGAACCGATCGGTGTTTGCGCCGCGATTACGCCGTGGAATTTTCCGGCGGCGATGATTACTCGTAAGGTGGCGCCGGCGCTCGCCGCCGGTTGCCCGATCATCGTCAAGCCAGCTGAGGCAACGCCGTTTTCGGCGCTGGCGTTGGCAGCGTTGGCCGAGCGTGCTGGCGTGCCGCCCGGTGTGTTCAGCGTCGTGACCGGTAACGCGCGCAAGATCGGCGCAGAAATGACCGCCAACCCAGTCGTGCGCAAACTGTCGTTTACGGGCTCAACCGAAGTCGGTCGGTTGCTGATCGCGCAGTGCGCTGCCACGATTAAGAAGGTGTCGATGGAACTCGGCGGCAATGCGCCGTTCATCGTGTTCGACGACGCCGATCTGGATGCGGCCGTGCAGGGCGTACTCGCTTCTAAATTCCGCAACACCGGTCAGACCTGTGTCTGCGCTAATCGAATTTATGTGCACGACGCTGTCTACGATGTGTTCTCACAGAAACTGGTCGACGCTGTGCGCCAGCTGAAGGTCGGCAACGGCCTTGAGCCCGGCGTTACGCAGGGGCCGTTGATCGACGAAAACGCGCTGCACAAAATCGAGGAGCATGTTGCTGACGCCGTTGCCAAAGGCGGACGCGTGCTCACCGGCGGTAAGCGCCATGTGCTCGGTCGTACGTTCTTCGAGCCGACGGTGGTGGCGGAAGTAACCGGTGACATGAAGGTCGCTAAGGAAGAAACGTTCGGCCCGCTGGCGCCGTTGTTCCGCTTCCGGACCGATCAAGAAGCGATCGCGCTGGCGAACGACACTGAGTTCGGTCTCGCCAGTTATTTCTATAGCCGTGACATCGGCCGTATCTGGCGCGTCGCCGACGCGCTCGAATATGGCATGGTCGGCATCAATACCGGAATCATCTCGACCGAAGTCGCACCGTTCGGCGGTGTCAAACAATCGGGAATGGGTCGTGAAGGTTCCAAGTACGGCATCGAAGACTACCTGGTCGTGAAATATTTGTGCATGGCTGGGATCGATCGATAGGGAGAACGCCACCGTCATGTCGGTGCAACCGGCATGACGGAATAAAAAATAAATAACGTTTTGTCTCGCTCGGATGCAATAACTCTTGGGTCTTCTCACCGCAGCAATGCGGCAGATGTCATGCCCGAGGTTCACTCGGTATATACCTGTGTAGAGCGGAGAAGCGATGAAGCGCGTTACGATGTCTGCGGTTGTAGTGTTATCCACCGTCGTAGGAGCCACGGCATACGCCAAGGACATCACAGTGGTCAATTTCGGCGGTGCTGTTAATACCGCCATGAAGCCGGCGTACATCGATCCGTTTCAAAAATCGAGCGGCACCAAGGTAACGATCGTCGAGTACACCGGCGAGCAGACGCAGCTCAAAGCGATGGTCGACAATCGCAAGGTGGTATGGGATGTCGTCGAAGTCGAGTCGGGCGATGTTGGGCGCGGTTGTGACGAAGGTCTCTATGAGCCGTTGAACGCGGCGGCGCTGGTGAATACCAATGACTTCCTGCCGGCGGCAATCCATGAATGCGGCATCGGTGCCTTCGCCTGGTCGACCGTGCTCGCCTACAACGCCGATAACTTTCCCACCCAAATACCTATTGCCTGGAAAGACTTTTGGAATACCAAGCGCTTTCCCGGTAAGCGTGGCATGCGCAAAGGCGCGCGCTACAACCTCGAGTTCGCGTTGATGGCCGATGGCGTACCGGCGCCCGATGTCTATCGAGTGTTGGAGACGTCGGAGGGTATTGAGCGTGCGTTTCGTAAGCTCAGCGAGTTGAAGTCGCACATCGTTTGGTGGGAAGCGGGCTCGCAGGTGCCGCAAATGTTGACGGCCGGTGAGGTCGTCATGTCCACCGCCTACAACGGCCGTATCAACGCGGCGCAACGCCAAGGCAAAAATCTGCGCGTTGTTTTCCGCGCCGGCAATATTTACGACATCGATTATTGGGTGATTCCGCGGGGATCGCCGAACAAGGCGAGCGCGCTCGAGTTCATCAAGTACGCGACGTCGATCGATGCGCAAGTGGCGTACGCGCATGAAATCGCCTACGGCCCGACCAATCTGAACGCGTTGCAGCGGTTGGAAGGAAATCTGCTGTCGAATCTGCCGACCGCGCCGGCGAATATGCGCAACGCGGTTCAGCACAATCTGAAGTTCTGGACTAATCACGGAGACGTACTCGAGCGACGCTTTGCCGATTGGCTCGCTAAGTAATTATCGCTATGAAGATTCGAACTCGTTTTGCACCGAGCCCAACCGGCTATCTGCACATCGGCGGTGCGCGCACTGCACTTTTTTCTTGGCTATTTGCGCGTAAGTACGGCGGTACGTTCGTCCTGCGCATCGAGGATACCGATCGCGAACGTTCCACCGACCGGTCGGTGAACGCCATTCTCGACGCCATGACTTGGCTCGCACTCGACTACGACGAAGGCCCGTTCTATCAGACCCAGCGTTTCGATCGCTATCGAGAAGTCATCGAGCAGATGTTGGCGGCAGGAACCGCTTACCGTTGTTATTGTTCGAAGGAACGATTGGAGCAGGTACGCACCGAACAAATGGCGCGTAAGGAAAAGCCGCGCTACGACGGTAAGTGCCGCCATGGCGTCGTCAATCCGCCGATCGATGTGAGACCGGTGGTACGTTTCCGCAATCCACAGGGCGGCGCGGTAGTCTTCGACGACCTCATTCGTGGGCGCGTGGTGTTCGCCAACAACGAACTCGACGATCTCATCATCGCCCGCGGCGACGGTACGCCGACGTACAACTTCACCGTTGTCGTCGACGACATGGACATGAATATCACCCACGTTATTCGCGGCGACGATCATGTCGCTAATACCCCACGCCAGCTGAATATCTTGCAGGCGATCGGTGCGACCGCACCGATCTACGCGCACGTGCCGATGATTCTCGGACCCGATGGGGCGCGTTTGTCCAAGCGTCATGGCGCCGTCGGTGTGATGCAGTACCGCGACGACGGCTATTTGCCGGAGGCGTTGCTCAATTATTTAGCGCGGCTCGGCTGGTCGCACGGCGATCAGGAAATATTCTCGATCGACGAGATGATTCAGTATTTCGACGTCGCCAAGATTCATCGATCGCCGGCGGCGTATAACCCGGAAAAGTTGCTGTGGATGAATCAGCACTACATCAAAACCGGCGCCGCTGATCGCATCGCCTATCCGTTGGGCTATCAGCTCGGCAAGCTCGGTATCGACAACGCCACCGGACCGGCGTTGGTCGACGTCGTGCAGGTTCAGCGCGAGCGATCGAGAACGTTGGTGGAGATGGCGAAAAATAGCGCATTCATTTACAGCGCGCCGGACGGTTATGACGCGAAAGATGCTGCGGCTTATTTAACCGCAGCGATTGCACCAGCGCTCGCGGACGTGGCCGATCGATTATCGTCGTTGCCGCAGTGGACCGCCGAAGCGCTGCACCAGACATTGACGGCGACTGCCGATGCACACGCACTGAAGTTCGGAAAATTAGCGCAGGCATTGCGCGTTGCCATCGTCGGCCGCGCGACATCGCCGCCGATCGATAGCACGCTCGAGATCGTCGGCAAGAAGAATACGTTGCTGCGGGTGGCGAACGCATTGAATTGGCTAGCGGGTCATCGATCGGTCGTTTCTATTTAGAAGCCGTACGGCGTTAACCATTGGGGGTGAGGGATGACACATAGACGAATTGCGGTCGGTATTGTCGGTGCGTTAGGGCTGTTTCTCGCGATGGTTGCCGGCGCCGCGCAAACGTCGTCACCTGATTACCGCATCTTTCGCCCCGATGGCGCCGGCCCACATCCTGCCGTCATCTTCCTCTCCGGTTGTTACGGATTAGCACCGGCGATGGCGCCGGATGCCTACGCGCGTCGCGCCGAGCGCTTGCGGGCACAGGGGTACATCGTCGCCTTCGCCGATTATCTGGGCCGTCATGGTTATGACAGTTGCGGTGAAGCGAAACCGGCGGATGCCGTCGACGAGCTCATGGCGGTGGCGGCGTGGTTGAAAACTCAATCGTTCGTCGACAAGAGCCGCATCACTGCTATGGGCTGGTCATATGGTGGCAGCGCGGTGTTGCAAACATTAGCGTCGCACACCGACCAGCAACTGGATTTTTCGCGCGCCGTGGTATTTTTCCCAGGCTGTAATCCGCAGCAACCGTGGAAATCGGCAATGCCGACGCTGATGTTGCTCGCCGGCGATGATGACGTCACACCGGCGTCGTTGTGCCAAGAGGCGGCGAAGCACAGCGCGGCGCCGGCGGCGGTAAAGGTGGTCGTATATCGCGGAGCGTTGCATGCGTTCGATACCGAAGGGATGGAGGAAATGCGCATGGGCACGCACAGCATGGGTTATCACCCGCAGGCGGCTGCGGCTGCCTGGGAAGAAGTGCGGCAATTCTTGAAGGCCAGCCGCGAGCAATTGCTACAAGACGATTCGCCGGCGGTCCCCACTAAGGCTGAGCAGTTGGCGTTAGTGAAGCAATCGACGCACAATTTTGTTGTGTCGATGACCAAGAAAGACATGGCACACTTTCGCGCTACGGTCTCGACGCTTTGGCAAAACCAATTTACCACCGAGCAATTTAATCAAGGTTATAAAGCCGCCTTCGAGTCAGGCGGAGATTGGTCGGTGCTGGATAAGATCGAGCCGGTTTTATCGACCGCAACCAAGATTGGTGACGACGGCGTGTTGTCGCTAGCCGGCCACTATCCGGCAAAGCCCAAGCCGCTGCACTTCGAGCAAAAGTACATTTACGAAGAAAGCGCTTGGAAGCTAGTCGGTCTCGATTTTCAAACAAAGTAGAGTCGCTAATGAAAACTAAAACTACAGCAATCGTCGATATACGTTTGTTCACCGCTGACGACCACGACATCTGGTTGCCGCTATGGCGCGGTTATCAAGAGTTCTACAAGGTGGAGCTATCCGCCCAAGTAACGCGCACCACTTGGAACCGATTCCTCGATCGCTCCGAGCCGATGTTCGGCGCGCTCGCGCTCGTCGATGGAAGGGCAGTAGGTATGGTGCACTGGATTCTGCATCGCTCCTGTTGGACCGTCGGCAATTATTGTTACTTGCAGGATCTCTATGTCGCGACCGATCGACGTGGATGCGGTATTGGCCGCAAGCTCATTGAGCACGTTTATACGGCGGCCCGCGAGGCGGGAGCGGCGCGTGTTTATTGGCTGACGCATGAAACGAATACCGATGCGATGCAGCTGTACGACCGCATCGCCGATCGCTCAGGTTTCCTGCAGTATCGAAAAATATTATAGGAGGTAACCATGGCAGCGGTAGCAACGTCACGTCAGCAAATCGATAACGATCGGATCATCGTCACTGAATGGTGCTTCGCTCCCGGTGCCGATACTGGACACCATGTGCATGCGCACGACTATGTGGTCGTGCCGTTGACGACCGGCAAGTTGCGATTGGAGGAGCCGACCGGTACACGCGAGGTTCAGCTGCAGGCCGGCGTTTCCTACACGCGACCGGCCGGCGTCGCTCACAACGTCATCAACGCGAACAATTACGAATTTCGGTTTCTGGAGATCGAGCTCAAGTGAATAGGACTCCCAATCAATCGTCGCAGGCCGATAAGGCGCGCGCGTTTAAGGCGCTGCACGAACGTCAAGGCTGCTTCGTTATTCCCAATCCGTGGGATGCGGGCACAACCCGATTGCTGACACAGCTCGGTTTTCAAGCGATCGCGACTACCAGTGCCGGTCTCGCCTTTGCGCTCGGACGCAGCGACGGCGAAGGTGCCATTACCCGCGATGAACTGCTCGACAATGCGCGCGCCATCGTCGACGCGACTCACCTTCCCGTTAGCGCCGACTTTGAAAACTGTTTCGGTGACGATCCTGAGATCGTTGCCGAAACGATTCAGCGTGCCGCTGCCGTCGGTCTCGTCGGCGGTTCCATCGAAGATGCGACCGGCAATACCGATCGACCGATCTACGGTTTCGAATTGGCGGTGGAGCGTGTACGCGCCGGTGTCGAATCGGCGCGGCGCTTGGATTTTCCTTTTATCGTTACCGCGCGCGCTGAGAATTTTCTCCATGGTCGCGCCGATTTGCACGACACCATAAAGCGGCTACAGGCCTATCAGGAAGCGGGTGCCGACGTGCTTTACGCGCCGGGGCTGAAATCTCGTGAGGATATCGCTAGCGTCATGCGCGCGATCGATCGGCCGTTGAACGTCGTCATGGGGTTAAAAGGCGTGACGCTCAGCGTCCCGGAATTGGCGCAATTGGGCGTGCGGCGCGTGAGTCTCGGTTCAACGCTCAGTCGCGTGGCCCTGGGTGCGTTTCTACGTGCCGCAACCGAGGTGAAGGAGCAGGGGACATTCTCCTTTGCTGAAACGGCAGTGCCGTTCGACACGTTGAATGGAATGTTCAGTGCTTCGTAGAAGCGCGAGCGTTACCTGAACAAGCAGGCGGGATCGAGTCGTCGGTCCCGCCTTATTGGTTACATCGTTATCGCGCCGTTGAGCGGCTCGTCGTGCAACCGGCTCATCGCTGCGCTCGTCATTTGTTGCATGGCGCCCTCGACCGCGCGGCCGATGTCTTCCGTTGTCGCGGTCCCGCCAAATTCATAAGGTCGCGGTCCCTTGCGCAGTGTGTTTTTGATCGCCTGCAAAACCGCGTCGGCAGCGTCAGTCTCGCCGATATGTTCGAGCATCATCGCGCCGGCCCAGATGTGGCTGATGGGATTGGCAATGCCTTTACCGGCGATGTCGGCGGTCGGTCCCTGTCCCGACTCGAACAGGGACGGATACCGATGTTCGGGGTTGAGGTGGGCCGACGGTGCAAGGGTAACGAGTCCGGCGCAGGCGGGCGCGAGGTCGGAAATGAAATGACCGTAGCGATCGGCAGTTACGACCACATCGAACCAGTGTGGATTGCGCACAAATTGTGTGGCGAGCGTGTGGGCATGATGTTTCGCGGTGCGCACGCTCGTGTACTGCGCCGCCATCGCCGCGAAGCGTTCGTCCCATTGCGGTAGTGTCGGCGTCAGCCCATTGGCGTTCGTCACCGCTGTTACGTGACTGCGTCGCACTTGCGCGAGTTCAAACGCGTAACGTAGCACGCGATCGGTATCAAGGCGGGTCGCGTCGTTGGTGTTGCTGTTGGTCGCCATCAGCTCGGCGTCGATGTTTTTGCGGACGATGACTAAATCAACCTCGTCGGGCCGACGTTTCGCCAGCGGTGATGGTGCGCCCGGCATCCAGCGAACCGGACGCACATGGACGTAATGGTCGAATTCACGCTGCAGCGGGAGCAGCAACCCACGCAGTGGCACATGATTCGGTACGCCCGAGTAGCCGATGGCTCCAAAATAAATTGCATCGCATTCGCGCAACCGTTCGATGCCGTCGGCCGGTACGAATTGCCCCTCCTTGGCGTATTGTTCGCACGACCAATCCTTATGATCCCACTGCAGCCGAAAACCAAAGCGCGCGGCCGCGGCGTCGAGCACGCGTATGCCCTCCGGCATCATTTCCCGACCGATGCCGTCCCCAGCAATAACAGCGATACGATAGCTTGCAACCATGCTTGCCTCTGGATTGTGCCAATGGGTTTGAACGTGCGAGAGACTATCTATATAGATTCTATTTGGATCGATTTGTAGGCCCAATATTTCTTATTTTGTAGATCCAATTAGACGAACTGACGTGTCTAAATGCGCCTACAATCGATCGCCGCGATCCATGATGGACGCGTATTACCAGCAAAAGGAGGGCTTATGCCGATGTCACTTGCGACACCCGAAGTACAGCGCATTTTCAATCAAGCGGCGATGCCGAGCACCAAGTCGGTAACGGTCGACGGTCGCTTGATAGAAGTTCCAACGCCGTTTCTATCGCCGGCTGACTGGCGCGATCACTGGATTTATTTCCTGTTGGTCGATCGCTTCAACAATCCCCAAGTGCCGCCGCGATTGCTGCCGTTCGATGGCTCCCATGGCGTGTTTCAGGGCGGCACGTTCGATGGCGTGCGTCGCCAGCTCGATTATCTGAAACAGCTCGGTGTCGGCGCCATTTGGTTGTCACCGGTGCTGAAGAACTGTCAGTACAACCCGTTCAGCTATCACGGTTACGGCATCCAAGATTTCCTGCAAGTCGATCCGCGCTTTGCGACCGATCCGCAAAGCGCCGACGTCGAGCTGCAGACGTTGATCGACGAAGCGCACGCGCGTGGGCTCTATGTCATCTTCGATATCGTGCTCAACCACACTGGCGACGTTTTCGAATACGTGTTCGACAACGGCGATCACGGCGCCGAAGCCGATTGGCGCAACACACCGTATTCAGTCGCATGGCGCGACGAGAGCGGCCGCGGGCGCTCGGAGTGGAGCGCACCCCCCGACGACGTTGCGCTCGACGCCACCGTTTGGCCGAGCGAGCTACGTCGCAACGAATTTTTTCGCCGAGAGGGACGCGGTGGTGAGGCCGGCGGCGACTTCGCGTCGCTGAAGGAATTGGTAACTGACTACCAGCGTGTCGATGCCTCGCAAGGCCGGCATTATCCGGTGCGCAATGTGTTGATTCGCGCTTATCAATACCTGATCGCAAAATTCGATATCGATGGCTTTCGTATCGACACGCTGAAATACATCGAGCCCGATTTCGCGCGTGCCTTCGGCAATGCCATGCGCGAGTACGCGCTTGGTATCGGCAAGAAAAATTTCTTCACCTTCGGCGAGGTGTACGACAACGACGAGCAGATCGCCCGTTTCATCGGCCGCAACGCCAGCGATACTAGCGAGCCGATCGGCGTCGACGCGGCGCTCGATTTTCCATTGTTCTTCAAGTTGCCGGCGATGGCGAAGGGATTGTTGCCGCCGTCGGAGTTGGTGGCGTTGTTCGAGCATCGCAAACAAATCGAACGCGGCATCTTGAGCTCGCACGGCGAGGCTAGCCGTTACTTCGTCACATTTCTCGACAACCACGATCAACGCAACCGTTTTTATTTTTCGCCGGCGGATGCGCCGCGTCGCTACGACGATCAGCTGACATTAGCGCTCGCTTGCCTGTTTACGCTGCAAGGCATTCCTTGTTTGTACTATGGCACCGAACAGGGACTGCACGGCACCGGCGACAGCGACTTGGCAGTACGCGAAGCGTTTTGGGGAAAACCGGACGCGTTCAATCGACAACAGCCGTTCTATCGAACGATCAAACAATTATCCGATCTGCGCCAGCGCCTGCCGGCGTTGCGTTACGGCCGGCAGTATTTTCGGTCGCTATCGGGCGATCAAACGCACTTTGGCCTATCGTCGTTCGCGGCCGGGGTATTGGCGTTTTCACGCATTTTGAACGACCAAGAGGTGCTAGTGGTCGCGAACTTGAACACAACGTCGGCATGGGACGGTGAAGTCGTCGTCGATTTTGCACTGAATGTCGGCGACACCTTCTTTGAGGTGCAGTTCAGTAACAAACCCGACGCCGGGCAAAGCCATTTACCCCCCCAAGTCATCCGTCGAGAGGAGAATAGGGTCGAGGTCCGCGAGGTAAACGATACCGTTACCCGTGGGCCGATACGTGTATTGCCGGTTGTGCTGGCGCCGATGGAGCTGCAGATCCTGAGCCGGCAAGCATAATGCCTTAGTCGGGCGACGGGATCGTTTCACCTAATAAGAAAGGCTCGGCAACGACGGCCTGCGGAGGGGTTCAATTTTCGAAGTATAGATCCAACGCCGCCGCCGTTACTTCGTCGATAGCGACGTCGGCGACGAATGAAGCGCGATGATTACACGGATCGGTTAACGTGTTTTGCTGGCACGATGGGCATAATAGTTGCCACGAGATAGAAGGGCGGTGGCGCCGACGAGTCAACGGCCCACCATTAAAAGGAATATTGCAATCGAGCGGTTCGGCGTCGGCCGTACGCAGGCCGACGGTCCAGCGCGCCTGCAGCCGGCGGGTAAACGGATTCGAATAGCGTCCGCCACCGTGTAGTTGAATCGCAATATCGAACCGTTCCGTCCGCAACGTCGTCGCGAAACGAAAGCCCCGACGGAAACGCACCGATAAAGCCGCAATGTTCTCGCGCCAGCAGTGTCAGCAACGTGCCGAGCACCCATGGCTCCATCAGCACGTCGTCGTCGAGAAACAAAACCGCATCGGCATTGCTGCGGTTGAGTAGAAAATCGCGTTGCTCGGCAATGCCATGCCGTTGTTGCCGGTGATGCCATTCGACCGTGGTCGCACTACGCGCTTCGATCACGCGTATAAGCGCCGCGATCGATGGCTGTGTCGATTGCACGGTCGCGCTTTGGTCGGCGACGATCAAACGCAAGTCGGTGAATTCCTGTAGAGCAACGCTCGCGAGCGTCAACGTCAGCGCCAGCGGTCGATTACAAGTCGGCAACAATACATCCACGGACGTCATCAATGGACACCTAGAACGTTCGGCGCATCGATGCGCCGGTCGACTCTTGCGAGAGAGGCCATATCAGTCGGCCGGGTTGTTCAAACAACGCCACGAATACGGGCGATGATCCCCGTGGTAGATCGCTCCTCCAGATACGGCAGGATGCAGACAGCGCCGCCGAGACTTTCAATCAGCGGCGCTTCCGGCAAAGTCTCGCGTGTGTAGTCGCCGCCTTTGACGTAGATATCCGGCTGCACGGCGCGGATCAGCTCGCGCGGCGAATCGGCGTCGACGGCAACGACGTAATCGACGTAACTCAAGGCGGCGAGCACCTTCAGGCGATCGTCGAGTGCATTGATCGATCGATTCCTGCCTTTGAAACGGTGCACGCTATCGTCGGAATTGACGCCGACGATCAGCACATCGCCCAGGGCTTTAGCGCGATTGAGCAGCGTCACATGGCCGCGATGCAGGATATCGAAGCAACCGTTAGTGAAAACTAGACGTTGTCCGCGGGCGCGGGTGGAACTTACACGCTCACGCAGCTCGTTCACATCGGCGATGCGTTTCTCGCTGTCGGCGATCGCTTCGTGCAATTCGTGCGCCGTACAGGCGGCGGTTCGGTCTTTGGTAGCGACCACTGCAGCTGCGGCCGCTGCCAACTCGGCAGCCTCGGGCGTATCGGTGCCGGCGGCGAGCGCCAGCGTAAACGCGGCGACGAAGGTGTCGCCGCCGCCGGTACGTTCTAGATCACGGCCATCGGCCATCAGCGGGATGGTTCGCTTCGGCGCACTCGCTGCCAGCATGGCGATGACGCCGGTGGTGATCGAACCGCAACCGTAGTCGGAGACGATGAGCGCATCCGATTCTGTCAGTACGTCACGCAGACGCTCGAGCAACAACGTCTCGGCGGTCGAGGCGGCGGCGTTACGCGTACCTTGATCGAAGCGCGCGAACCACCGGACTGGAAATGCGCAAAAGCAATCGCTCGAAGAAACCCTGAAGCGGTTACCGTTATGTCGCATGGAGTGAGTGCGGTGCTCAGTAGTATTGCTGATTGCGAGCGATGGTAGGGTCCGCGGCACAATGGCGCCTTCGCGCTGTGTAACCTCCAGTGCCACGTCGTACAACAACGAGGAATTTATTTTTATGGTCGCACGGATTGCGATACTCAGTGAGCATGCCTCGCCGCTCGCTACGCTCGGCGATGTCGACAGCGGCGGTCAGAACGTTTATGTCGCGCAGATTGCCAACCAACTAGCGAATCGCGGCTATTAAGGTGGACGTGTTTACGCGCCGCGACGAAGAGACGCTGCCCGAGGTAGTGGAGTTCATCAATCGCGTTCGTGTGATTCATATCGACGCCGGCCCGGCGCGCGCCTTGCCGAAGGAAGCATTGCTACCGTTCATGGGTGAGTTCGCCGATAACGTCGTCGCCTTTTGTAAACGCGAGCGTTGCCGGTATCAATTGGCACATGCCAATTTCTGGACCTCTGGTGTAGTGGCGATGTGGTTGAAGACCACGCTCGATTTGCCGTTCGTCATTACCTTTCATGCCCTCGGCCGCGTGCGGCGATTGCATCAAGGCGAGGCCGATCATTTTCCGCGGGAACGCGCCGTGTTCGAGGAGCAGATCATTGCCAACGCTCACTAATCTGCAAGATCCGCGGCACGTCGCCGACGTCGTTCGCTTCGTGCTGACGTGCCCGCGGGAAACGGTAATCCCCGAAATCATGGCGATGCCGATGACGGAGACATCATGGCCATAAAGGCAGCGTTTCTCGACAAGGACGGTACGTTGCTCGAGAACGTGCCATACAACGTGCGACCGGAACAGATGCGCCTGGCGCCGCGCGCCGGCGCCGGTTTGCGACGGTTGCACGCACTTGGTTACGCATTGATTGTCGTCTCCAATCAGCCGGGCATTGCTCTGGGTTACTTCGGTGCCGACGCGTTGCGTCGGGTGCAACAGCAATTGCAAGCGTTGTTCGAGGCTAACGGTGTGCCGCTCGAGGGCTTTTATTATTGCCCGCATCATCCGGACGGTCGCATCGCCCGTTACGCGACGGTTTGTCGTTGTCGCAAGCCGGCGCCGGGGCTATTGCTGGCGGCAGCGACGATACACGGCGTTGATCTTACGTGCTCGTGGATGATCGGCGACATTCTCGACGATGTCGAAGCGGGAAATCGCGCCGGTTGTCGCAGCGTGATGCTCGACGTCGGTAACGAGACCAAGTGGTATCACAATCCGTATCGTCACGCCGCCGGTATGGCGACCGACTTGCGCGCCGCCGCCGACGTTATTGCGCTCGCCGATATGTCGCATTCGCCGCCGCGAGCATTGCACCGTGGGATGGAATTATGAGTACTACCCCGTGGTGCCAGGCGGAAAATTTATTATGCATCCGGCTCGACGCCATCGGCGATTTGCTGATGACCGGGCCGGCGATTCGTGCGCTCAAGTGCGGCCGTCCGGGCCGACGTGTGACTGTGCTGACGTCGCCGGCTACGCTCGCGCCGTTTTTGCCGGGCGTCGATCAAGTGTTGACGTACGAGGCGCCGTGGATGAAGGCGGCGCGGTCGCGTACCGACGCCCATGACGATCGGGTGCTGCTGCGTCTGTTGCGCCGACAACGGTTCGATGCCGCCGTGATCTTCAAGGTCTATAGCCAGAATCCGTTGCCGGCGGCGCATCTGTGTTATCTCGCCGATATTCCGTTGCGGTTGGCGCACTGCCGCGAGAATCCTTATCACTTGTTGACCGACGCTTGTCTGGTTGCCGACGGCCGCGTTATCGCCGTCGCCGAGGAAGAACGCTTTACGCGCATTAAGCACGCCAAGCGCCCGATCCCGTTCAGCGCCTACGAGCTGCCGTATCACGCCATCGATTTCTGTTTACGGCAGGCCGGTATCGCGCTGGTCGATCTCCAGCACATCGCCTACGCCTACGATCCGCAACAACTGTTGCGCGAACGCGATTTGCACGGCATCACCTTGTCGTTCGAGCCGAGCGCCGAACCGGCGCCTGGCTGGGACTCGCCGTGGGACCCGCTGTTCTTCTCTTATATCTTGAATGCGCCGCGACATTTACTCGATGGTGTGCCGCATCATTAGCGCGCGCGTTTCCGTCGGCGCGATCCCATGCCGTATCGCTGGCATTTTATCGATCATCATTTGGCACACGAGGCCAGTGCATTTTTACCGGCGCCGTTTACCGAAGCGGCGGTACTTACCATGGACGGCCGGGGTGAACGCGTTACCACGAGTTACGCGATCGGTCGCGATAATCAGTTGCAGCGCCTCGGCGAAGTCGAATTGCCGCACTCGCTCGGCTTGTTATACGAAGCGATCACACGGCATCTCGGCTTTTTGCATTCGTCGGACGAATACAAAGTGATGGCATTGGCGTCGTTCGGGACGCCTAGGTACGCCGCCGAGTTCGCGCGCATTCTGACGATCGGCGATAACGGTCAGTACCGCGTCGACTTGCCACCGTTAATGGAAGTGTTTGGTCGTGCGCGCGCGCCGGGTGAGCCACTGACGCCGCATCACTACGATGTCGCTAGCTCATTGCAAAAATCGTTGGAAGAAACGGTATTGACGTTGGCGCATTGGCCGCAGCGCGAAATCGGCCTAAAGAATTTATGCATGGCTGGCGGCGTGGCGCTCAATTGCGTCATGAAACGAGAGCTGACTGTGGCGAAGCGGGCGATGTTTAGTTTCCCTCTCCCGGAGGGAGAGGGGGAGTTGGTGCGCTGATGCGACTCGATATCATCGTGCGCGTATCGATCGTCGTGCCGACGTACAAGCGACCGCACTTGCTTGATCGCTGTCTTGGCGCGTTACTGAGCCAGGAATATCCGGCGGGTACTTTCGAAATCGTCGTTGCCGACGACGGTGACGATGCTGCTACGCGCGACTTGGTGCAGTGGCGCCGCCAGCAACCGAGCGAGCGGCCGCTGTTGCGTTACGTGCGAGTGCAGGGCCGGCATGGCCCGGCGGCGGCGCGTAATGCCGGTTGGCGTGCTGCGAATGGTTCGATCATCGCCTTTACCGACGACGATTGCGTGCCGTTGCCCGATTGGTTGCGTGAAGGCGTCGCCGCGCTCGGTGGACGTTACGCCGCCGTTTGGGGACGCGTCGTCGTGCCGATTTCGGACGAGCCGACCGACTACGAGCGCGACGCGGCGCGGTTAGCCGGCGCCGGTTTTGCTACCGCCAATTGTTTTTGTCGGCGACAGGTGCTGACCGCCGTCGACGGATTCGACGAGGGTTTCACGGCGGCGTGGCGCGAGGACAGCGATTTTTATTTTTCGTTGATCGAACATTCGCTTGACGTCGCGCCGGCACCGCGGGCTACCGTTGTCCATCCGATACGGCCGGCGGGGTGGGGCGTCAGCTTGCAGCAGCAACGTAAGATCCAGTTCGATGCGCTGCTCTATAAGAAACATCCCACGCTATATCGCATGCGCGTACGTCGTGCGCCGCGCTGGGATTATTACTGCACATCGGCGTTGTTAGTTGGCGGCTTAATCGGGTGGGGTGTGGACTACGCGCCGCTCGCCTGGAGCGCCAGCGCGGCTTGGCTAACGATAACTGCGCGTTTGTGCAGCAGACGATTGCAGCGCACATCGCATCGGCTCTCGCATGTAATGGAGATGTTGCTGACGTCGGCATTAATTCCGCCGGTAGCGATATTTTGGCGAATGGTGGGCGCTGTTAAGTATCGCGTCATGTTCTTTTGAAATGTGGGAGCAGGAATGTCGGACATCAGCTTCGCCCAGATTGAGCCGGTCGGCCAATGTAACCTTCGCTGTCGCATGTGTCCGATTCAATTCCGCCAAGACGGGCCGCCGTATGGGCCGCTGGCGTTCATGGCGTTCGCAACTTATACGCGTCTCATCGACGAGTTGCCCGGACTGAAGACGTTGCACTTGCAAGGCATGGGCGAGCCGCTTATGCATCCGCAGTTTTTCGACATGGTGCGTTACGCCACTGATCGCGGCATACACGCGAGTACTAATACCAATCTGACGTTGCTGTCGACTCGGCGCGCGGGATTGTGTATCGACAGCGGCTTGGCAGAGTTGCATGCGTCGCTCGACGGCGCCACCGCCGAGACGTATGAACGTATTCGCCTGAAAGCGAGCTTCAGCCGTGTGCAGCGACACCTCCAACAGTTGCTGCAAGTACGCGCTGCGCGCGATGCACAGCAACCACGTGTGCGCATGGTAGTCGTGGTGATGCGCGAGAATTTGCACGAGCTGCCGGCGAATTACGGCATCGATAGCGTATTTGTGCAGCACTTGTGTCACGACTACGGCGAAGACAGCCTGCCGGAACATTATCGGCCGATGCGCGACTTCGTCGATGCGCAAACGTTGCTCAACGACGTACCGGCACGGATCGAAGAATACTTCGGCGCCGCCCGCGAGCGCGCGCATTAGGACTCGATTTGCGGTTGCCGCGACTGACGTCGGTGAAGCATTCGGCGCCGCGTTGCGATTGGCCGACGCGCGGACCGTATATCAGCTATCAAGGCCAGGCGATGCGGTGCTGTATGGCCGGCACCCCCGATCGCATCAGTCTTGGCAATATGGCCGAGCGTGGTGTCGATGCCGTGTGGAGTGATGCACCGTACAACGAGTTTCGGGCGGCGTTGGCGTCGGACACGCCGCCGGCGGTTTGTCGTTCGTGTGCGGTGTATCACGGGGTGTTCTAGATCGGCACGGAGAACTCCTTGTCGTTCCGAGCAGAACTTTGTCTGGCATACGATCTGTCAGTCGGCACTTGTTGAATTCGTCGCTGAAAAATAACACCGCGGTCCCTCTCCCCTTGCGGGAAGGGGTAGATAACAAGAAGGAAATCTATGATCACCCCTCTCCCGCAAGGGGAGAGGGGCTTAGTGCTTCGACGTAGCGGAAGCTAAGTGTATCGATGTTAATTTTGTTATCGAAAAATTGTTGGGGAATCTTCTGGACGGAGTGCTCATGGCGGAGTATGCAGCGATGCGATACGAACAGCGTTGGCGCGGTGGCGAGCCAAAACGTATCGCTGTCTTTCGCGCACTTCAGCTCGGTGACATGTTATGCGCGGTGCCGGCGTTGCGTGCATTGCGCGCGGCATGGCCGGGCGCCGAGATCGTGCTCATCGGCCTGCCGTGGGCCGCTCGAATTTCCCATTACCGACGACGAGCGGCGGCAAGCTTGCAAAGCGCGCAGGCATTGACGCCCGGTGGCTACGCCTGCGTGCATGTCGGCGCACAGAACGCTTTGCTGTGGTCGCCGACGCCTTGAGCGAGCGCGGCCTGCGCGTCGTGCTCACCGGTACTGAAACGGAGCGCGCGCTGACGGCGACGGTCGCGGCAGCGATGCACACCCCCTGTGTCGATCTCACCGGGCAAACGTCGGTCGGCGTTATGGCGGCGTTGGTCGCCGACGCGCGGTTGCTGGTCGGTAACGATACGGGGGTATCCCACATTGTTGCTGCGCTAAAAGTTCCGAGCATAGTGATTTACACTGGGTCATCGCCCGCGCGCTGGGCCCCGCCAAACGCCGACCGACATCGACGCGTGTTTCATTCGATAAATTGCCGGCCGTGCGATCATTGGAGCTGTCCAATAGGCCATCCGTGCGCGATTAGAGTAACGACAGCGGCAGTGATGCGGGAAATCGACGCGTTACTTATATAGAGGGAGAACAGGGAGCCGATGAATCGTCTTATTTTTAGAGAGGGAACGCCTCCATGCGACCGCTACGCGTCCTCACGTGGCATATCCACGGGAGTTATCTTTATTATTTAAGCCAAGCGCCCATCGAACTTTATGTGCTGTCGAAGCCCGACCGCGGACCGGGTTACGGTGGTAAGTCCGGGCATTTTCCGTGGGGATCGAACGTGCACGATATGCCGGTGGCCGAATTGCCCGGCCGGATGTTCGATTGCGTACTGTTCCAATCGCCCGAGCATTATCTCAAAAACCAGTACGAGATTTTGTCGAAGGCGCAGCGCGATATTCCGCAGGTTTACCTAGAGCACGATCCGCCGCGCGAATCGCCGACCGACACGCCGCATGTGGTCGACGATCCGAACGTGCTGTTAGTCCACGTCACCCATTTCAACCGGTTGATGTGGAACAGTGGTCGTACGCCGACGCGGGTCATTCCGCACGGTGTGAAGGTGCCGCCGAATGTTTCCTACACCGGCGAGCTCGACCGTGGCATTGTCGTCGTCAATCATCTGAATCGCCGCGGGCGTCGTCTTGGTAATGATGTGTACTGCAGCGCCCGGCGCTCAGTGCCGCTCGACTTAGTTGGCATGGGTGCCGACGAGAGTCCCGGGGGATTAGGCGAGGTGCGGCACGATCAGTTGCCCGAACTCCAAGCGCGCTATCGATTCTTTTTTAATCCGATCCGCTATACCAGTCTTGGCCTGGCGGTATGTGAAGCGATGATGCTCGGGTTACCGATCGTTGGGCTGGCGACCACCGAAATGACAAATACCGTCCAGAACGGCATCTCCGGTTATCTACATAATGATGTCGATCAGTTGGTCGATGTCATGCGCGCCTTGCTCGACGATAGTGCCGAAGCGGAACGCTTGGGCCAGGGTGCGCGCAAAGTGGCGCAAGACTATTTTCACATCCATCGCTTTAGCCGCGATTGGGAGCGGACTTTCGCCGATGTCGCCGGGCAACGAACGCAAACACGCTCGGCGTATGCGCCACCGTCGGTCGAACGGGTATCGCAGCCGCAACAAAGCCCGCCCTGAGGTTAACGACTAAATCCAACAATAAAGCTAGCGTTGCCCGGTAACGGGCAACGCTCGTACGATTTCCACAAATAACGATGTGGCAGGATGCCCATGCTTCGTTTCATGAGTCTCAATCTGAATTATCGCGTACCCAAGCACGGAAAATGGAAAGCCCGGCGGACATTAATCGCCGATGCCGTGCGTCAAGCCGATGTCGATGTCGTCGCATTGCAAGCGGTCGAGCGTGTCGACGGTTGTGGTCAAGCGGCTGAATTGGCGGCGTTGTTAGGTTATGAACACGTTACTTTCGTCGCCGCCATGAAGGGTAAGACCGCGACCCGCGGCTCGGCATTTATCGCGCGCCGACAGCTTGCCGATTTGGCGGTACATCGACTCAATCACCTCGGTAACCACGAGGACGGCGATCGCCGCATTGTTCTAAAGACCGGCATCGAAACCGCGGTCGGCCATGTTGACCTCTACAACGCACATTTTTCCTGGGTGCAGACGCAAGCGCTGAACAACGCCCGCGAGACAGTTGCCTTCCGCACGCCCGGACCGTCGCTGCTGTGTGGTGATTTAAATAGTGCGCCGGACAGCGCCGCGGTGGAAACGCTGCGTCGTGCCGGTTGGACCGATGTGTGGGCGAGCCTGCGTCCGAACGATCCCGGTTGGACGTTCGAGTCCGATCGGCCGACGCAACGCATCGACTACGTGCTCGCCAGTCCCGAGTTGTATCCGCGTATTCAGTCGATTGAACGCGTTGCTGCCGCTGGCGACGGCATACGGTTGTCCGATCACTTAGGATTGGTGGTAACGCTGAACGACCGCCCACCATGAACCATCCGATCGCCATCGATAAAGAGGCGCGCGCCATCTCGATGATGCTTGTGTCGGTTCGATCAGCGAAATCTTTGATGCGGAAGCGCCGTTCACTCCCCGCGGTTACGTGCCGCAAGCGTGGAGCGTGGCGGCGGTGGTGCGGTGTTGGCTGAAGACCGCGTAGCGTCGCCGGCACCGGCGCGCGCGCAGGCGCAGGTCACGGTCGCCTCGTATAACATTCATCGTTGCCGTGGCTTCGATGGCCGCAACGATCCGGAGCGCGTAGCGCGCGTAATCGAAGAAATCGAGCCGGACCTCATCGGCTTACAGGAAGTGGAATCGCATTTCGGTAACGGTCCCGATATTCATCAGTTGAACTACTTGGCCGAAGAGACCGGTTATCAAGCCGTAGCCGGTAGCACCATTCTGCGCGCCGATAGTCACTACGGTAATGCGCTGCTGACGCGCCATTTGGTGCTCGAGGTGCGCACGTATGACGTCAGCGTCGGCAATCACGAACCGCGCGGTATTCTCGACGTCGATCTTGAGGTGCATGGCCAACGATTGCGTGTGCTGGTAACGCACTTAGGATTGTTTTCACGCGAACGCCGCCGGCAAACGCGAATATTGCTCGATGCGGTACTCGCACATCCCGACGAGCCGGTCGTCATCTTGAGCGATTTTAACGAGTGGTTGCCGTGGCGCCGGCCGTTACGGTGGATGCATGCGCGTCTCGGCAAGCAACCAGCGTTGAATACGTTCCCATCAGTGTGGCCGGTGATCGCACTCGATCGCATCTGGGTGGCGCCAACCGTCAACCTGCTCAATATTCAGGTTCACGACTCGCCGCTGGCGCGCGCCGCTTCCGATCACTTGCCATTGCGTGCCGTGGTAAATCTGAATCTGTAAGTCGACGCTTTTCTGTTCGCATTAATAGCTCATCACCTGTAGCCCGGATGGAGCGAAGCGTAATCTGGGGTTACGTTGAAGGGGTTGCGCAACGATACGCGACGGTTTGCGGCGGGTTTGCACGCCGCCGCCGCACCGTTTTGGCAATCCTGGTTGAAGACGATCGGGCTTGCCGCTTGACGCAAGATCGCTACTGGGCGGACACCGCTGCCGTTATGTCGACGGCAGACGGTGCACTGGTAGTCAGTAAGTCTTCGAAATATCTAATGCTGTCGACCAATCCTTCTTCCAGCGCAATCCGGGGTGTCCAGTCGAGCAGCGCTTGAGCGCGCGTAATATCGGGCCGCCGGCGTCTGGGATCGTCGTGCGGCAGTGGCTTGAACACGATTCGTGAGCGCGATCCGGTCAGGTGCTTGATCATGCGCGCTAGTTCGCGCATAGAGTATTCCTGTGGATTGCCGAACAGCTCGAAGTTTGGGTTATCGAGCAATTCGAAAACGTTACGCCGACGACCGGTATAGAAATTGTCGACACACAGAACCTCGTGGCCCTGTGCTAACAACCGTGCGCATAAGTGCCGACCGATGAAGCCAGCACCGCCAGTGACTAAAACCCCTTTAGCCGTTGTTCCTTCCATGCGTGTTCCTCTGGTTTTTTGACTGCAATCAGACGGGGGTCAGCGCTTCGGGTCAATGCGGGGCAAGCAGTAGCGAATTCTCCCGTCTTTTTGATAATTACGCTGACCTTTTCCACTAGGGGTTAAGGGGTTTAGGATAGGTCTTTGAGAAAGCATCAATATAAAGTTGTAGCGCGGGGGTGATATGAGGGCCGTTTGCTGCAACCATGATTGCGCGACCTGAGATTGACCGACTCGCGCCGATAGCGGGCCTCTTAATAAGTCGCCGCTCGTACCGGCAACGGTTTTCTATTGTTCCTCGTTATTGTTTTCTGAAGAGTTGTGCCGCTTACCGACGCACCGATATTTCCTTGCGCGCGTCTTCTGTTCTTAGACTGAACAGCCCCGGGAGTTTGCCATGAACCGTGCTTGTCGCTGTTTGCTTGGGCTAGGGTTCTTGCTGGTCGGGAATGTGGCCGCCGCCGATATGACGGTCATCTATCCACGCTCCGTTTCCGCCAGTGACAGCCAGTATGTGTACGACTACGAATTGCTGCGGCTCGCGCTGAAAAAAACCCGATCGACTTACGGCGACTACGAGCTGCAGCGGTCGATGGTGCCGATGAATCAAGCGCGGGCGGCGGAAGAGATCATCGGCGGCAGTAAAGCGATCAATATCTTTGCGCGTTCGACGTCGATCGAGCACGAGCAGCGCATGTTGCCGATCCGCATACCGATCGATAAAGGCTTGATCAGCTATCGCGTGTTCCTGATTCGGGCCGAAGACCAACCGAAGTTCGCGGCGGTGCGTACGCTCGATGATCTGCGTCGATTCAGTGTCGGCTCGTTTACGACCTGGGCCGATACCAAAATCTTACGCGACGGCGGATTCGACGTCGTCGTCGGCGACAGCTACGAAGGTTTGTTTCAGATGTTGGCGGCCAAACGGTTCGATTTTTTTTCGCGCAGCGTCGATGAAGCTTACCGAGAGCACGACGAGCGCAAAGAACAGCTGCCGACGCTGGCGGTCGAACAAACCATTCTGCTGTATTTTCCGACAACGCGTTATTTTTTCGCCCAGCGCAGCCCGGAGGGTGAAAAACTCGCGCACCGGATCGAGGATGGTTTGAACCAAATGATTAAAGACGGAAGTTTCGATGCGTACTTCCGCAAGCACAAGGGCCCGCTGATCCAGCGGGCCAATCTGACAAAACGCAAAGTGTTTCGCATTCCCAACAATTATTTGTCGCCGGAGACACCGTTACAGCGCCGAGAACTTTGGTACGAAGCGCTGACCGATCGCTAACGCGAGTTATCGTCGCCGCACGCCACGGACGGCGTTGCGATTAAGCAACCTGGACCGATGCTTCACTTTTTAAGGCGGGCGTTGATGCAACTAAAGCTACGCGCTTCCATCATACTGGCTGTGATTGTGGGGCTTATGATCCCGGCGACGGTCAGCAGTATGTTGACCCTCGGCCAACGCGAGCGTGAGCTCGACCAGCGGTTGGCGTCGGACCATCAGCGTCTGACGGAAATCATGGCGCTCGGTATGCAAGAGCCGCTGTGGACTTTTAATGCGCAAACGGCGCGGCCGCTATTGGACTCCGTGCTCAGCGACCCCCGCGTGGTTGGGGCGGTTGTGCGCGATATGAGACTCGGTATCTTTCTGGCGCAGGAACATCCGGAGCGGCGCAGCGGTCGACAATTTACGCTCGAGCGGCAAGTGGTTTACGGTGGCAACAATGTCATCGGTTCGGTGGCGGTGGAAATGGACACCGGCTTGCTCGATGTCGCGGTCACGGCCGATCGCTGGAGCTTCGGGCTAACGGTCGTCGGCCAATTGTTGTTGAGCCTGTTGTTGATCGTCGCGTTGTTGCAGCTGCGATTGCTGGCGCCGATTCGACGATTGTTACAGGAATCCGATCGGCTCGCGCGGCGCGAGCTGGCGGCGCCGTTCGTTTGGCGGCGCAACGACGAAATCGGCAGCCTCGGCAGCAGTCTCGAGCGCACGCGCCAATCGTTGCGAACGCTGTTTGGCCAGCTGGAATCCAAAAACCGCGAGCTGCAAGACGACATCGAGCGGCGCGCATTGATCGAGCAAGAGTTACAGCGTCATCGCGATCATCTGGAAGAGCTAATTAAGGAGCGTACCGCCGAGCTGCAGGTAGCGAAGGAGCGGGCTGAGCTGGCAAGTAGCGCCAAGAGCCAGTTCCTCGCCAATATGAGCCACGAATTGCGCACGCCGTTGAACGCGATATTGGGCTACGCACAAATACTTAAACGTGAGCCGCGGCTGACGGAGCAACAAGCGGCCGGTATCAACACCATTCACCAAAGCGGCGATCACTTGTTGATGCTGATCAACGATGTTCTGGATCTGGCGCGGATCGAAGCCGGTAAATTCGAGCTCTGTCCGGCGCCATTGAATATCGCCACATTCCTGCGATTGCTGGTCGAAATCGTATATGTAAGGGCCGAGCAGAAGAGTTTGCTATTTCAATGCGATGCCGCGCCGGAGCTACCGGAGGCCGTGCTGGTCGACGAAAAGAGGTTGCGCCAAGTATTGCTAAACCTGCTGGCCAACGCGGTCAAATTTACCGATCGTGGTGAAGTGATGTTGCGCGTCAGAGCGTTGGCGAACGGCAATGCCCACGCCTACTTGCGCTTCGAGATTGAAGATACCGGCATCGGCGTCGCACCGGAAAAAGCGGATGCGATTTTCGAGCCGTTCGAGCAAGCCGGCGATGTGCACCATCGGCTCGGTGGCACCGGTCTAGGCTTAGCCATCAGTCGGCAGCTGGTGCGGTTGATGGGTAGCGAGATTTATCTGGAAAGTCGGCCGGGGAGCGGCAGTCGTTTTTGGTTCGATTTGCGTTTGCCGATTGCGTCGACCAAGTCGGTTGTTGTGCCGCTGACCGGCATGATCACCGGCTACCACGGCGTGCGTAAGCGTGTGCTCGTGGTCGATGATGTCGCTGAAAACCGTGCGGTGGCGGTCGACATGTTTGCAACGTTGGGTTTCTTGACGACTGAAGCTAAAAACGGACTGGAAGCACTGCCGCAAGTCGAAACATTCAATCCCGATTTGATTTTGATGGACGTTGTCATGCCGGAGTTGGACGGCCTGGAAACGACGCGGCGCTTGCGCCAACGTTATGACTGCGACCAGTTACCGATCGTTGCCGTCTCGGCACGGGCCTCGCGTGGCGATGAGACGCAAGCGCTCGCCGCCGGTGCCGATGCCTTCGTGCCGAAGCCGATCGATTTCGACAAGCTGTTATTGATGATCGGCGAGCTGTTGCAGTTAACATGGATTCGGCAACCGAACGTCGAGCCGGTACCGGAGGTTGAGCCGCGCGGGCCGTTAGTTCCGCCACCGCCGGCAGAATTGGACGTCCTGTATCAATTGGCCAAAGCCGGCAGTATGCGCGATGTTCGCCGGCGCGCTGCGCACGTCGCCGGGTTGGGCGATCAATACCGTCCATTCGCCGATAGGCTGCGCACGTTAGCGCAGCATTATCAATCCAGAGCTATCCTCGCATTCGTGGAGGAGTATCGAGATGTCAGCCAGTCACAGGAGTGACGCTCCGGAAATGCCACACGTCGACACGATTCTGATCATCGACGACACGCCAGCCAATTTGGCGGTGTTAGTGGAGCATTTGGAGGAACGCGGTCTTCGTGTCGTCATTGCGCAAGATGGCAGCGAAGGATTGGAACGCGCCGAGTATGTGCGGCCCGATTTGATTTTGCTCGACGTTATGATGCCAGGCATCGACGGCTTCGAGACCTGCCGTCAGCTGAAGGCGGCAGCGACGACACGCGACGTGCCGGTAATCTTTATGACGGCGCTCGAAGACGCCAGTCACAAAATCTTGGGCTTCGGCGCCGGCGCTGTCGATTATGTCACTAAGCCGCTGCATATCGCCGAAGTGTCGGCACGCGTCGGTGCGCATCTGGCGCTACGTGTTATGCAACGTCTATTGGCCGATCAGAATTCCTTACTACAACATGAAATTGTTGTGCGTGAGCAAACCGAGCGTTCGCTGCAAGCGGCGCGCGAGGAGCTCGAACAGCGGGTGGCGCACCGTACCGCCGATCTGGCGAAGGCGAATCTGGCGTTGATGGCGGAAGTCTCGGAGCGCGCATGCGCGGAAGAGGCGATACGCGAGCGCGAAGCGCGCATTCGCCGATTGGTCGAGTCCAATATCATCGGCGTATTTTTTTGGGACTTAAGCGGCGTCATCACTTACGCCAATGATGCTTTTTTACGCATCGTGGGTTACACGCGCGACGAGTTGCAGTCGGGCCAGATGGATTGGTCAAAATTGACGCCAGCGGAATATCGCGCGGCCGATACCCATGCTAGTGACGAGCTTGCCCGAACCGCGCGCTGCACACCGTATGAAAAGGAATACTTTCATAAGAATGGGCACCGCATACCGGCGCTGATCGGCAGAACGTTTTTTGAAGGCTCCAAGAATCAGGGGGTCGCCTTCGTCGTTGATTTGAGCGAGCGCAAGCGTGCGGAAAAGCGCATCCGTCACATGGCGCATCACGATGCACTCACCGGGTTGCCGAATCGGGTGCTATTCCGCGATCGGCTGAATCAGTCGATCGCGTTGGCACGACGCAATGATCAGCGGGTAGCGGTGTTGTTCGCCGATCTCGATCACTTCAAACATATTAACGACTCGCTCGGACATCACATCGGCGATCGTTTGTTGCGTGTCGCCGGTCGCCGACTGAAGCGTTGCCTGCGTGCCGGCGATACCGTCGCTCGGCTCGGCGGCGATGAATTCGTCATCGGCTTACCGGCGCTTACCGACAACGACGACGCCATGGTGATCGCGGATAAGGTGTTGCAGGCGTTGCGCGAGCCGTTTCGCATTGATGGACAGGAGCTGCATGTGACCGGCAGTATCGGCATTAGCTTGTATCCCGGCGATGCGCTCGATACCGAGGGTCTGATGCGAGCCGCCGATACGGCGATGTATCACGCTAAGGATCGCGGGCGCGACAACTATCAGTTCTTTTTGCCGAGACTGAACGAGGCGGTGCAACGACGGCTGACGATCGCCAATTTATTGCACCATGCGTTGCAACGCGGCGAGTTGCAGTTGCATTACCAACCGCAGGTACGGTTGCCGGACGGCAAGATATTCGCCGCCGAGGCGTTAGTACGTTGGCAACCACCGGAGCTCGGGCCGATTCCTGCAGCCGAGTTCATTAAGGTGGCGGAAGACACGGCGTTGGTGGTGCCGTTGGGCGAATGGGTGATACGCACCGCGTGTGCGCAATTGAGCCGCTGGCGTGCCGCCGGCTATCCGGATCTCTGTATCGCCGTCAATTTATCACCGTACCAATTTCGCCGGCCGGGAATGGCGGAGTTGATCGCGACAGTCCTTAAGGAAACCGGTTTGCCGCCGAGCGCATTGGAAATGGAGATTACCGAGGGTGTGTTGGTGATGCAGAATTTCGACAACATCAGCTTACTGAAACAACTCGCCGGCATGGGCGTGCGACTCGCGGTCGACGATTTCGGTACCGGTTATTCGAGTTTGGCGTATTTACAGCGTTTGCCGTTGCACGCACTCAAGGTCGATCAGTCGTTCGTCAGCGGCATCGGTGAGGATCCGAACGACACTGCGATCGTGACCGCCATCATTGCTATGGCGCAGAATCTACACTTACAAGTAATTGCTGAAGGCGTCGAGAATCGGGAGCAGATTGCGTTCCTGCAGAAGCACGGGTGTTTCGCCGCCCAGGGTTTTTACTACAGCAAGGCGGTAACGGCCGAGGCGTTTACGGCGTTATTACGCGGGGAGGTGCCCATTCCGCAAACCCGCGAAGGAGTGGCGTGAGGTACGCCTCCGTGGTGGATTTAGTGCACGACTCCGGTTAACGTTGGCCTTTTTCGGGTGGGGGTATTATGGCTATTTCAGAAAAATCGACCAAGGTCGAACAGTTCGATGCTGTGGAATTATTTGCATTTGCACGTCTCGCTGTCGATCGCGGCGATTTGGAAGATGCGTTGTTCAAGCTCAAGCAGGTACTGGCAACAGTCGATCCGCCGGCCGACGCAATCGCCTTAGCGGCAATGGTTTATGCGCGGTTGCGGTTGTTCGATCGCGCCGAAAAACTGTATGAGCGTTATTTGGAAAAACATCCGAATGCGGTATTAGAGCGGTTTCAACTAGGCATGACGTATTATGACGGCGGCAAGCCGGTGCCGGCGCTCGAGGCGTGGGAGAAGGTACTCAAGGATCAGCCGCGTCATCCGCCGGCGTTGTTTTATAAAGCGTTGTTGCTAGCGCAGACGGGAAAGACCGGCGACGCCAAGCAGATGTTGGATGTTTTGCTGAAGTCGGCACCCGCCGACAACCTCTATTTCGGCCGCGCCAAGGAGTTATTGCAAGCGCTGGAAGCCGGCAAGGCGCCGGAGTCGGCAACCGCTAACATCGGCGCTATGCTGCCGACCGATGCTTATCGTACGGATCACTAATGACCGACTTCGCACAAATTCGTAATCGTCTCGACCGTTACAAGCAATTTTTAGCGGCCGATCCGCGTAATACCAGCTTGCTGGCCGAAGTGGCGGAGTTGCGTATGCAGCTCGGCGATTTTGACGGCGCCCGGGCGGCGCTCGATACGGCGCTGGGATTATCGCCGACCCACCCGGGCTTGCGATCGCAGCGAGCGGTGTTGGCCATCGCCAGTAGCCGTCCCGAAGAGGCGGTCGAGTTATTGCAGGGTTTGATCGCCGATGGCGTCGATGCGCCGGCGGTTCGTTATAACTTCGGCTACGCGTTGATGTTTACCGGAAAACACCGGGAAGCGGCCGATCAATTCCTGGCCGTTAGCACTGTCGCCGATGCGCCGTCGGACACGTCGTTGATGTTAGCGCGCGCATTGCATCACCTCGGTGACCTCGACGGGGCGATGCAGCATGCCAAGACTCATCTTGAGAAGCACCCGAACGACGCGGCCGGTTTAGGTTATATGGCGTTGCTGTCGTTGGATTCGACCGAGATGACCGCTGCTAAAGAATATGCCGAGAAGGCGCTGGCGAGCGACGGCGACAATTCCGAGGCGCTCGTTGTTCTGGGCTCGTTCGCGCTGGAGCATCAAGACGAAGCGGTTGCTAAAGAGAATTTCGAGCAGGTGTTGGCACGGCGACCGAACAACGGTCGCGCCTGGAGTGGGTTGGCGTTGAGCGAAATGTTGGCGCTCAATATCGATCGTGCCAAGGAGTGCTTGGGACAGGCGTTGCAATACATGCCGGAACATATCGGCACGTGGCATGTATTGGGTTGGTGCCAAATCGTGACGGAAGATCTCGCCGGCGCGCAGGCGACTTTTGCCAAGGCGTTGGCGATGGATCGGAATTTCGGCGAGACCCACGGTGGTGTAGCGGTGGTGGCGGTCTTGCAGGGGCGGGTGAAAGAGGCCGAAGAGGCGATGCGCCGCGCCCTCAAGTTAGATCCGAAATCCTTTGCCGGACGGTTTGCGCAGAGCTTATTGCTGGCGCATGCCGGTAATCCGCAAGCGGCCCAAGCCCTGGTCCAGCGTATTTTGCGTTCGCGTGTTACGCCTGAGGGACAGCCGCTCGAAGAGACGCTGGCGAAATTTTTGCGAACCCGAAAAGTCTTGCCAATACCGCCGGCAAAAAAATAATAATAAGCTCAGAAGCTTACTGGGAAAAATTGACTCAAATTCTCAGCGCTTTTAGCTTTTAGTCAGCCTTGTGGTAACGGCGCGCGCTCCAGCGTGCGGCGATTCCCGAGCTCCGTGTTATTTCAGCGATTTGCCGTTTTTGGAAGGAAGAGACCAGCAGCGGATCTTCCTTAAGAGCTTGCAGTAACTCGTTGGTGCTCATGACATTCATCGACACTATCCCAAAGGGCAGTGTCGGAAAATTGACACCCCTACTTAGCTCATGGTGTAGTGCGCGTCGCTCAGGATCGGACAACCAGCGGAACAAAGAGATTATCCGCCACAATGGAATTTTGTTTAGGGAGGGAAGGCCGTTAACAGATAAAACTTAAAAAGTTGTCGTAGTAGCGAGTGCCTTCGTCATGGGGGATTTAAGTAGTGAATTAGCGCTCGCGCTGTCCGCAGAAATGCTGCGAACCGCGTTGTACGTCGCTGCACCCATCTTGGGTTTTAGCATGTTGATCGGGCTCCTCGTCAGCATGCTGCAAGTCGTCACCCAGATCCAAGAAGTCTCATTAACCTTCATTCCGAAAATCCTGACGGTCGGCCTGGTGCTGTTTTTGTTCGGCGCCTGGATGCTGAGCACTATCGTTCAGTTCGCCTCGACGGTTATCGGCAACATCCCGTCGTATTTCTAGCTATCGATGACGATCGCAATCGAAACGGCGTGGATTTTTGTCATTGCGCTGGTCGCTTTGCGCTTCGGCGCGGTGTTGGTGATGACGCCGCTTTTTAGTTTCGGCGGTGTGCCGGCCAATGTGCGCGTGCTATTGGTGCTGGCGTTGTCGGTGCTGATGGTGAGTGCGACCGGCATTGACGGTGCCGTGGTACCGACGTCGGTCGGTCAGATGGTCGCCGCCGGGCTGTCGGAACTGGCGCTTGGCGCCATGCTTGCCTTCGGCTTGTTCACCTCGTTCGCCGTGTTTCAACTCGCCGGACGCATCATCGACATTCAGCTCGGCTTCGGTATCGCCAGTATTATCGACCCGGCGACGCGTACGCAGTCGCCGCTCTTGGGTACGTTTCTCAATCTGCTCGCGATCGTCATGTTCTTCGCCATCGACGGCCATCATTTGCTGATTCGTGGCTTGGCGTTCTCGCTCGAGCAAATACCGCCGGGTACATTGTTGACCGATATCGATATCGGCGCCGTCGTTGCCCAGTTCGGCGGTATGTTCAGCTACGCGTTGGCGCTGGCGGCGCCGGTGCTGTTCGTTATTCTGCTGATCGATGTGGCGCTGTCGGTGATGGCGCGCAGCATGCCGCAAGTGAACATCCTCGTCGTCAGCTTGCCGCTGAAGATTTTTGTCGGCTTGATCATCCTGGCGATTTCGTTGCGATACATCGGACCGCTGATGACGCGCGTGTTCGAAAATCTGTTCGATTACTGGCACAACTTGATGACGAGCGTCGCCCATGGCTGAGCAAGATCATGACCGCTCGGAACAGGCAACGCCGTTTAAGCTGGAAGAGGCGAAGCGGCGCGGTCAAGTCAGCCGCAGCATGGACATCAACGCCTTCGTCGCTGTCGCTGGCGCGCTGGTGGTGATGTGGTTGTGGGGCTGGAAAATGATGACCAGCGGCTTGCGGCTGGAGCGGGCGATTTTCGATCGCGCTCACAATTTCGATTTTCACATTCCGGGGCTGATCGATTGGGCAACCGATATCGCCTTGGCGCTCGGTCAACTGTTGGCGCCGTTCGTCGTATTGATCATGGTCCTCGGCATTCTTTCGAACATGGCGCAGACCGGGCCGATCTTCAGTTTCTTCCCGCTCAAGCCCGATCCCAAGCGGCTCAATCCGGTCGAGGGCTTCAAGCGGGTGTTCTCGCTAAAAATGTTGTTCGAAGGTGTGAAAACGCTGATCAAGCTCAGTCTGTTCGCGACCGTCGCCTACTTCGTGATCAGGGCGCTGTTGCCACAAGTGCTGGGTCTGATCGCCGTCGACCCGCGTGCCTATCCGCTGGCGCTGTTCGATCAAATCTCATCGTTGCTGTTCAAGCTGGTACTGGTGTTGCTGGCGGTGGCGCTGGTCGATGTGCTGTACACCCGCTGGGACTACGGCAAGAAGATGCGCATGAGCCGGCGCGAGCTGAAGGAAGAAGTGAAGCGACGCGAAGGCGACCCGCAGGTGCGCGCCAAGATCAAAGAACTGCAACGCGAGGCCGCCAAGCGCAGCAAGTCGGTGAGCCGCGTGCCGGAAGCGGACGTGCTAATCACCAACCCGACGCATTATGCGGTGGCGCTCAAGTACGAACGCGGCACCGCCGGCGCGCCGCGCGTTATCGCCAAAGGCGTGAACGATATGGCGCTGACCATGCGTAAGGTTGCCGCTCGCAATGGTGTGCCGATGATGGAGCGGCGCAGTTTGGCGCAACAGTTGTTCCGCGAAGTCGACATCGATCAACCGATTCCGTCGGAGCTGTACGAGCCGATCGCACGCGTGTATGCCGATCTTTACGCTAATAAGGACGCGGTTGTGCGCGGCGGGATAGCGTCATGATGCAAGTCCTGCGCAAGGTACTCGGTAAGCAGGGCGACTTGGTGTTGGTGGTATTGATCACCTTCATCCTGATGCTGCTGTTCGTGCCAATCCCGTCGTGGATGCTCGACTTCCTGCTGATTACCAACTTCAGCTTCGCATTGTTGATCCTGTTGCTCACGTTCTACATGGGCAAGCCGCTGGAGTTCTCGACGTTCCCGTCGTTGTTGCTGATTGCGACCTTGTTCCGGCTTGGCCTCAACGTATCGGCGACGCGCTTGATCCTCGGCGCCGCCGACGCCGGTCACGTTATCGGCGCCATCGGTGAATTCGTCGTCTCCGGCAATTACGTCATCGGCTTGATCGTGTTTTTGGTGCTGATCGTCGTGCAATACGTGGTCGTGACCAACGGCGCGCAACGTGTCGCCGAGGTGGCGGCGCGATTCACGCTCGACAGCATGCCCGGCAAACAGATGGCGATCGACGCCGATCTGAACATGGGGCTGATCGATCAGAACGAAGCGCGCGAGCGCCGCAAGAACGTCGAGCGCGAAGCTAACTTCTACGGCGCGATGGACGGCGCCAGCCGTTTCGTTAAAGGCGACGCCATCGCCGGCATTCTCATTGTCCTGATCAACATCGTCGGCGGTCTCGCCATCGGTGTTTCGCAGATGGGCATGAGCTGGGGCGATGCGCTGCAGACCTATACGCTGCTAACCATTGGCGACGGTATCGTCACGCAGGTACCGGCACTGATCATCGCCACCGCCACCGGCATCATCGTCACCCGCGCTGCGACCGACGCGCAGTTGAGCGACGAGGTGGCAAAGCAAGTCACGGCCTATCCGAAAACTATCTTGCTGGTCGGCGCTGGCCTGGTGGCGTTGCTGTTCCTGCCGGGTATTCCGCTGTTGCCGGTGCTGGTATTGCTGACGATCACGTCGTTGCTGTTCTGGTTTGCATTCCGCGCTTGGGGTAAACGCGAGCTCGAGACTGCCGATGCCGGTAAGGCTGCCAGCGGCGACGCCGAGGATCTTTATGGCTTGCTGACGGTCGAGCCGATCGAAGTTTCGATTGGACAGAACCTGATCCCGCTGGTCGGCGGCGACAATAGTTTATTCATGGAGCGTATCGTTGCGTTCCGCAAGCAGTGCGCGCTCGACGCCGGCTTCGTCTTTCCGAAAGTGCGGGTCAAGGACAATAAGAAGCACGGGCCCAATCATTATCAAGTCGCGGTGTACGGCACTAAGGTGGCGGAAGGCGAGATCGTCGCCGATCGTTTGCTCGCCATCAGCCCGAACGGCGAACGCGGGGCGTTGGACGGCGTGCCGGCACGCGATCCGACGTATGGCTTGCCGGCGGTTTGGATTGTCGAAGATCAACGCAAGCGCGCCCGCGATGCCGGTTACACCGTGGTCGATCCGGCGACCGTCATGCTTACGCACTTGACCGAAGTCATCAAACAACAATCGCCGAATCTGCTCACGCGCGCCGAGACCGAACGCATTATCGGTCGCGTGCGTGAGCAACAGGCGAGCTTGATCGAAGAATTGATTCCGAAGGTGCTAGCGGTCGGCGAAGTGCAGAAGGTGTTGCAAAACCTGCTGCGCGAAAAAGTTTCGATTCGCAATATCGAAGCGATTCTCGAAGTGTTGTCCGATTTCGGCGGCCGCAGCCGCGATCCGGAACTGCTGACCGAGCACGTCCGTGAACGCTTGGGTGCTTCCATTTGCCAAAGTCTGACTAACACCGAAGGTGAGTTGTACGTGTTGACGCTCGATCCGTCGATCGAGCAGGCGATCAATGGATCGATTCGCGCGGTCGATGAGAAAGCGACGTTAGTGCTGGAACCGAAGTTAGCCGAGCAACTGTTACGTCGTATCGCCGGCGAAGTCGAGAAGATGATGTCGAACAACATGATGCCGGTGGTTCTGTGCTCGCCGGTTTTGCGGCGCCATTTGCGTCGTTTCACTGAGCGCGTTATGCCGCAGTTGTCGGTGCTATCGCTGTCGGAAATTCCGAATAACGTCAATCTGAAGGCCTATGGAATGGTGTCGGTATGACGATTCAAACCATCGGCGTTCCCTTACCGAATACATCGCGCGCCGACGCCGGCCGTTTCTTCTTGCCGGGCGCGAAGGAGTTCGCCAGCGAGTTGCGTCTGGGCGAAGTCATCAAAGGCAAGGTGCTGCGGCAGTACGACGGTAACCGTTACCTCGTTAATTTCGGCGGCCAAGAGCGCGTGGTCGACAGCGGTATTCCGCTGCAGACCGGCGATTTGATTCATGGCCGCGTCATCGGCCTGGGTGACCGCGTCGAATTACAGCGGTTGTATCCGAACGACGGCGAGGCGCCGGCGGCCGATGCGCGCGCCAATACCGTGCTCGATCCGCAAGCGCGCGGCTCGAACCGGTTGGACGATTTGCTGGCGCGGTACAACGTGCGCTTGAGCGCCGACGATCAAAACGCATTGGCGGCGGCGGTGCGCCGTGCCGCCGACGGCGGTGCGATGGCGTTGAGCGGTGCGCTGCTGGCGAAATTGGGATTGAAGCAGGCGTCGGAATTGTTGTGGCCGGTCTATAACGCGTTGCTGCGTAAGACCGACGGCGTTGGACTACCGGTCGCCGCTGATGCGGCGGTAAAGATCGAAACCGGCAATGGCGAAGCGCCGACGTTATCGCCGGCGGCATTGCGCCGGTTAGCCGATGCGATCGACAAGGCCATCAGTGACTCGCCGGAAGAAAGTGCCGACCAAAGCGCCGACAGCGTTATCGATCCGCAAGCCGTGCCGGTCGGTCTACCGCCGTTGAAGGCGATAACCGACAACGAGTCGAACGGCCAGCGCGATCAACAACAGCTTGCGTATTGGTTGCTCAACGCACAGGCGGACGGTGCGGTTGCGCATCGATTGGGGACTTTGCCGTTGCTGGTCGGCGGCCAGCTGGTCGAAGTGGAGATGTCGTTCTTCGAGCAGCGCCGCGACGCCGAACAGAAGCCCGACGCCAAGCACCGCAAGCTGATGTTCTCGCTCAAAACGCAAAACCTAGGTCGCGTCGAAGTCGTGGCGCACTTGTCCGGTGCGCATGCGCGCGTGCAGATTGCCACGCAAGATCCGGAGAAGACGGCGCTGGTATCTGGCTATGCCGAGCAGTTGAAAACGGCGCTTGCCGGCAGCGGTTGGGCGATCGACGAGATCGCCTACCAAACGCAGCAGGACGACGGCAAGAGCCGGGTCGTGCGCTCGGTCGTCGAGCACGTGGTTAGCCAGGATTCGTTGAGTCGATGGGTATGACGACCTCGGAGCATTCATCGCCGAAAAAAGTCGTCGGCCTGAAATATGAAATGGGGGAGGGCTTGCCGACCGTCGTGGTCAAGGCGAGCGGTAACGCCGTTGACGAGGTCTTGCGTGCGCGCAGCCTCGTCAACGGTCCGCCGGTGGTGCAGGACGCGCAGTTGGCGGATCAGTTGTATCGCTTACCGATGGACGGACATATCGGCCCGGAATTATTTCAACTGGTGGCGGCGCTGTTGGCGCATGTGTTCGCCATCGAAGAAGCAGAAAAGAGGAAGGGCAATGCGTGACGCACTTGCAGTAACCGAGTTGGGCATGTTGAACGACGTTCAGCGCCTGAATTCTATCAGCCATAACGTCGCTAACGCCGGCACCGTCGGCTTCAAGCGCGAGGTGGTGACGATCCAGCCGTTCGTCGAGCACTTGGCGCAAGCCAACGATGCCAACGACTCGACCATGCCGACGCAAACCTCGCCGTCGACCAGTATTCACATCGACCATAAGGCCGGCACGTTGAAGTACACCGGCAATCCGTTGGACGTGGCGCTGGAAGGCGATGGGCTGTTCGCGGTGTCGACGCCGATGGGTGAAGCGTACACGCGCCAAGGCAATTTCCATGTCGACGCCAACGGCCGGTTAGTGACCGCCGCCGGCTATGTCGTTATGGGTGAGGGCGGCGACATCAGCGTTACCGTGCCGGATCCGCGCATCGATGCGCAGGGTCGGGTGTGGGAAGGCGCAACGCAGGTCGGACAGCTGAAGATCGTCAGCACGAACGATATGACGACATTGACGCGTGCCGGCGAAGGTCTGTTTCTCGCCGGTGAAGGCACCAATATGAGCGACGCCAGCGGTGTCAATGCGCGCCAGGGTTTCGCCGAGATGTCGAACGTCGTGGCGATGAACGAAATGATCAAAATGATCGAAACGGTACGGCATTTCGAGGCGAGCCAGCGGTTGCTGCGCGGATACGACGCCATGATGGATCGTGCGATTAATGCCGGCGGTGAAGTTTAAATTTATATAAAAGTCGCACAGGGGAGTCACAACAATGATTGATTCGTTATACATCGGCGCCACCGGTATGCAGGCGCAGCAAATGAACATCGACACCGTTGCTAACAATCTGGCGAATGTGAACACCGCCGGCTTCAAGCGCAATCGGGTCGAATTCGAAGACTTGCTGTATCGGACCATGGACGCGTCCAAGTCGGACAACGCTAATGCCGCGCGTTCCGGTATGGGCACGGCGATCGCTTCGTCCGGCAAAGTCTTCACCGTCGGCGAACTGAAGAAGACCGAGCAACCGCTCGACCTCGCCATCCGCGGCCAAGGTTTCTTCGAAGTCACGTTGCCGGACGGTACGCTCGGTTACACCCGCTACGGCGCGTTGCAGTTGAACGCCGACGGCGCGTTGGTTACGCACGATGGTCATCCGTTGAGCAACTCGATCCAAGTGCCGAGCGATGCGACCGCTATCGTCGTCGAGGCCGATGGTCGCGTGCTCGCTAATGTACCCGGTCAAACCCAACCGATCGACATCGGCCAGATCGAATTGGCCAACTTCGTCAGCGCCAACAATCTGAAGCCGGTCGGCGACAACCTCTATCTCGCGACCGAAGGTTCGGGTGAAGCGTTGCGCAGTCAGCCGGGACAAAACGGCGTCGGTAACCTCGCCCAAGGTTTCATCGAATCGTCCAACGTCAAGTTGATCGACGAGATGATCAATCTGATCGTTGCCCAACGTGCTTACGAAATTAATTCGAAAGTGGTGCAGGCGTCGGACGAGTTACTGAGCATCAGCAACAACCTGTTTCGATGAAATCGTTCGTTAAATTCGCCGCCGCTGTCGGCCTGATCGCGTCGATGTCGGCACTCGCCGGCGGTGACATGCCGATTGTGATCGGGTTACGGTCGCAAGCGACCGTAACCGGCGCGCAAATTCGCTTGGCCGACATTGCCGATATCCAAGCGGATGCGGCCGTGCGGCAGCGGTTGGCGGTGGTGCAGATCGCATCGGCGCCGCCGATCGGTGGCCGGCGTGTGCTCGAGCGCGAGCAGGTCGCACGGGCGATGCGTCAATCCGGCGGCGAGTTGTCGTTCTCGATCGAAGGCAGCGACACGATCGCGATCGAACGGCCGGCGGCGGAATACGACGGCGCGCAATTGCTGGCGGCGGCGCAGGCGCATCTCGCCGAACATTTGCGCGGCCAAGTACCGACCAATGCACGTGTGCAAATCACGCCCGTTACCAACGTTCCGTCGTTCCGCGGACCGGCCGGGCAGTGGCGCGCGGCACCGCGGCCGCTGCGTGGAATCGGCGTCGCCAAGCGCATGTGCGTTTGGCTCGACATCGAAGTGAACGGCGCGATTTATCGCAGCTTGCCGGTATGGTTTGCGGTCAGTGTTTATCGGCCGGCGTTGGTAACGCGGCGCGCCTATGGATCGAAAGAGCCGATCACGACAAACGATATCGCCATCGAGGAGCGTGACGTTGCCGCGTTAGCGAGCCCGCCGATCGCGGCGGATACGGCATTGACTGGTTTGCGGACACGCCGCTTCGTCGCCGCCGGTAACGTGCTGCAGGCAAGCGATATCGAGTCGCTGCCATCGATCCTGGCCGACCAAGAGGTCGACGTACATGTCATCACCGGACCGATCGCGATCGACACCAAAGCGGTCGCACAAGAAGAAGGCAGCATCGGCAAGATCATTCGTGTGCGTAACCCGGCGAGCACGCTGACGTACACGGCGAAAGTCGTCGGCGATAGAAAAGTTTTAGTGACGGAATAAGAGGAATCGTATGCGCATATCGACACTAACGATGGCATTGATCGGCGCGCTGCTGACGGCGCCGGCGGGTGCTGACAGTTTGTTCGACGCGACTCAGTTTCGGCCGTTGTCCGGCGATCAGCGGGCGCTGCGGGTCGGCGACAACTTGACCGTTATCGTCACCGAGTTCGCGAGCCTGACTACCAGCGCGCGCACCGCGACCGACAAACAAGCGGATTTGGGCGTGAACATCACCGGCTCGACGTCGGGTACTAAGTTCGGCACCGGCAATGTGTCGGAAGATTTCAGCGGCGGCGGCAAGATCGAACGCTCCGGCAAGTTGGTGGCACAGCTGACCGTGGTCGTGCAATCGGTCGAGGCCAACGGCGATCTGCGGGTGAAAGGCGAGCAGGAAATCGAATTCAACGAAGAGAAGCAGATGCTGTACGTCGAAGGCCGGGTCCGGCCGCAAGACATTCAGTCGAACAACTCGGTGCTATCGACCCGGTTGAGCGACGCCAAGATTCGTTACACCGGCGACGGCTTGCTGGCCGAGAAGCAAAGCCCGGGCATTCTCACGCGGTTTCTGGGCTGGTTACACATTCTATGAGTCGGCAAAAGACGTTCATTGCATTTGTTTTCGGATTGGCTTGTGCGTTAGCCACGCACGGCGCGCTTGCGGGCGTCCGCATCAAGGACCTTGGCCGCATCGACGGTGTGCGCGACAACATGGTTGTCGGTTACGGCATCGTCACCGGTTTGGCCGGCACCGGCGATTCGGCGCGCAGCCAAGTGACGTTACAAACCATCAGTAACGCGCTGCGTGAATTCGGTGTGGTCGTCAATCTGTCGCAGCTAAACAGTCGCAACGTTGCCGGCGTCATGGTAACGGCGACGTTGCCGTCGTATGCCCGTGCCGGCGACAAAATCGATGTGAACGTATCGTCGATGGGCGACGCACGCAGTTTGTCCGGCGGTACGTTATTGATGATGCCGCTGTACGGCCCCGATCGAAAAATTTACGCGTTGGCGCAAGGTCCGTTGTCGATCGGCGGTTTCAAGTACGACCAGAACGGTAATGTCGTCCAGCGCAATCACCCGACCGCGGGCGTGATCTCCGAAGGCGCCACGATCGAAGTTGGCGTCGACACGCACATCGTCAAAGACGACGGTCAGATCGGCTTGCTGCTGTTCGATCCGGATCACACCACCGCCAGCCGTATCGCCGGCGCCATCAACGAGAACTACGGCAAGAACATCGCCAATGCGCTCGACGCCGGTCGTGTGGCCATACGCCTGCCGGATGAAGAATCGACCCACTTGGTAAATTTCGTCTCGCGGATCGAAAACATCAGTATCGAGCCGGATCAACGTGCGCGCGTGGTGGTGAACGAACGCACTGGCACGGTCGTATCCGGCGGCGATGTGCGGATCTCGGCGGTCACCGTCACCCACGGCAACCTGCGGGTGGCGATCGTCACCGACTATCAGGTATCGCAACCAGGCGGTGTGCTGGTCGAGCCGAGCGGCAATGTACGCACCGAGACGGTGCCGCAGACGCGCATCGATGTGCAAGAAGATTCACTGAGCAGCGTATCGCTGCCGGCCGGCACGCGGGTATCCGAACTGATCGGCGCACTCAATCGCATCAAGACCAATACGCGCGACGTGATCAATATTTTGCAGAGCATCAAGCGTGCCGGTGCGCTGCATGCGGAGCTGATTGTTCAATAACGTTTCCCTCTCCCCGAAGGGGGAGAGGGGGTAATGAATAGAGAATTCCCTCCGTGGCGACGGCGGTAGGGCGATAACGAACAACTAGGGAGGACCGTCGCACTTTTTTGAGGTGGTCAGAATGATGATTAATGAAATTAACGTAATGTCGACCACGCCGCCGAGCGCTAGCGCGGCACCGACGCAACCGACACAAGTCGTCGCCGAGTTTGATGCGATGGTGTGGGAGTTGTTGTTGCGCGAGAGCGGTTTGATGCAGGCGTTCGAGTCCGAGGAATCGGAATCGATGCCGCTCGGCGATTTTTTCTTACAAGACTTCGCGCATGAGCTGGCGACGCAAGTCGATTTGGGCTTTGGCCGCATGGCGCTAGCGCAAGCGACGGAAACTTCGGCAACAGAGGTGCAAAAGTGACAGAGATCAATTCGGTATCGAGCCAGGCGACGGCGCAGCTGGTGACATTTGCCCTCAACGCGTCGATGGCCAAGCACGCGGCGTTCGCGACCAACATTGCCAACGCCAATAGCGTCGGTTACCGGCCGCTGTACGTGAGCTTCGACGACCATCTCGCCATGGTGCAGGGTCGCTTACTCGATCGCCGCCAAGATGCGTCGATGGCGCAAACGCTTGAATCGCTACAGCCGTCGCTGCAACCGATCGCCGATCCGACCGCCGACAAAGTTCAGGTCGATTCTGAAGTGGCGCGTATGGTGCAGAACACGGTGCACTACCAAGCGCTGCTGCAGGCCTACAACAAGATGGCGTCCATCAATCGGTTAGCCGTCACCGGAGGGAGATAATCCATGAATACCTTTTCCGCCTTTGAGATTAGCGCCGCCGGCATGAACGTCGAGCGCACCCGGCTCGATGTATCGGCGCTGAATTTGGCCAATGCCAACAGCACGCGCGGTCCGGATGGCACGTTGTACAAGCCGATGCGCGTGACCGCCACGGTTTCGCCGCAATCGTTCGATGCGATGTTGAACGGCATGATGCCGAACCAGGGCGTCGTCAGCCAAGTGCAAGTGACGCCGATCGACACCGCGCCGCGCATGGTGTTCGACCCGGGTCATCCGGATGCCGACGAACGCGGCTTTGTCGCTTATCCGGCGGTAAATTCGGTGACCGAGATGGTGCAGTTGATCTCGACCACGCGCGCTTATGAAGCCAACGTGCGCGCGCTCAACGCCGCCAAGTCCATGGCCATGAAGGCGCTTGAAATCGGCAGCGATCGCTAATGATTGACGCTATCAATGCCGTCACCGCCGCCGACGAACTCAGCCTGCAACCGACGGCGGTCGTTGCGCCGGAGTCGGTACCGACCGATTTCTCCACGTTTCTTTCCCGCGAGCTGGGCTCGGTCAACGACAAATTGATCAACGCCGACACGCAGGTGCGCCGTCTCGCCGTCGGCGAAACGCAGAACCTGCACGAGACCATGATCGCCCTTGAACAGGCCAAGCTGTCGTTCGAGCTGGTCGTGCAAGTTCGTAACCGTATCCTGGAGGCGTACCAGGACATCATGCGCATGCAGGTATAGGCCGTCGTCATGAATGAGATTTGGAAAAATGTAGTAACGGCTTGGGAGAACGCGGGACGTAGCGCGCGTTTGACCCTGGTCACGTTGATCGGCGGCATCATCGTCGTCGCGTTGCTGTTGGCATGGTGGTCGATGCGGACGAATTATCAGGTGCTATTCGCCGAGCTCGAGCCGCGTGACGCTGCTGCCATTGTCGATGAGCTGCACCGCATGAAGGTGCCGTACAAGCTCGCCGACGGCGGTAACAAGATTTTGGTCGCCGAAGATCGCGTGTACGACACGCGCCTGAGTCTGATGGGTAAGGGTGTGCCACTGGCCGGCGGCATCGGTTTCGAGATCTTCGACAAGAACGATGTCGGCATGACCGAGTACACGCAGAAGATCAACTATCAGCGCGCCATGCAGGGCGAGCTGGCGCGCACGATCATGGCGATCGATCAGGTGAAGCAGGCGCGGGTGCATCTGGTAGTCGCCGAGAGCAGCATCTTCAAGCGGCAGAAGGTCAAACCGAAGGCGTCGGTAAGCTTGGTGTTGAAGCCGGGTGCGTCGTTGAGCAACGAGCAGATCGTCGGCATTCAACGATTAGTTGCAGCGGCGGTGCCGAGCCTCGAACCGGCGGCGGTAACGGTGCTGGATCAGCGCGGAGTGACGTTGTCGGCGGCGATCGATGGCGACGAAGGTTTCGCCGCCGCCAGCGGTCAGCTGAAGCTGAAAAAGAACGCCGAAGAGTATTTCGTCCGCAAGATTTCCGAGGTGCTCGATCGCACCTTTGGTCCGGGACAAGCGATCGTCAGCGTCGACGTCACGCTCAACTTCGATGAGATCAAGCGTACCCAGCAGAGCATCGTTCCGCTGCGTAGCGGCAGTGCCGAAGTCGGCGCGGTCGTACGTAAGCGCGAGTCGAACTATCGCCAAGGTTACAAAGCCGGCGGCGGCGACGGTGCCCAAGGGTTGACGTCGACCAGTGAAGTCGAATACGAAGTCGGCAAGAGCGTCGAGCAAGTGGTGACGGCACCGGGCGGCATTCGCCGCGTCAGTGTCGGCATCATCGTACCGAAGCTCAACCCGCAGCAGATCGACCGTATCCATTCCGTCGTCAGCATGATCGTCGGCTATAGCGATGCGCGCGGCGACGCGATCGCGATTCAGCCGATCGACCAGCTGTTGAGCCCGGTCGAGGAAGAAGTGGCGGCTCCGACGACACCAGTGGACGCGGCTAATACGAATGCCGGTAACGGTTGGAGTTTGTTGACGAGGTCGAGCGTCATCGGTGCTGTAGTAGCAGCGTTGATCGGTATCGCTTTGCTTATCGGCTGGCGGTTGTCGCAGTCGCGGGCGCAGGTGCTGGTTGGCAATGGCGGATTGAGCGACAGCGAGCGCGACGCGCGATTGGTCGATATCAAAGCGTGGCTGGCGGCGGAAAAAGCAAAAGAATCGAGGTAAGCGGGCGATGGATGGTTTTCAACAAGCGGCGCTCAGCCTTTACGAGCTGAGTGATGCAGAGCAGCAGTGGTTATTGGCGCAACTGCCGGCAGACGACCGCCAACGGTTACAGGCGGCGCTCGAGGCGTTGCGCCTGCAGATGGCGTCGACCCATGTCGCTGCCGCCGCCGTCGCGCGCACCATCGAGGATGACCTTAATAAGGTGAAGCGCTGGGATGCGGCGACATTGGTCGAGGTGCTCAACGACGAGCCGGATTGGGTCGTCGTCGCCGTGTTATCGGTGCTCGACACGTCAATGGTCGAGCCGTTTCTCGAACAGCTCGGACTTCCGCGCGCTGCAAAGATCCGCTCGGCGTTGCCGAGCACACGCGCTGCACTGAAGCCGCGGTTGCAGGAAGTGCTGTTGGAGACGCTGTTGCGCAAGGCCAAGCAACGTGACTTGCCGGCATCGGCGGTCGCCGATTTCGAGTCAGTGCTCAAGCGGGCCGCGAATGCTGCTTAGGAACGCCATATGACTCTCATTCGTTCTGCGGCGATCGCTGAACAATCGGTCGTGCTGACGCAAAAGCGGTCGGCATCGGAGGCGCCGACGCATTCGGCTTTTGCCGATGCGATGGAGATATCGGCGCCGGTAATAACGGCGGCGCCGGAACTGCGGTTCACTTATGAGGAATTCCTGGAGCGCTATCAAGAAGAGTTGGCGGCGCTGCGTCAACAAGCGGTCGACGACGGGTTCGCCCAAGGTAAGAACGAAGGGCGCGAGCAGGGCGAAGCCGAGTTCGAAGCGCAATTGGAAAAGCTGGCGGCGTTGCTGGCCTCGGCGCGGGCATCGTTGGATGCCGGCATCGACGGTGTCACCGATATCGCCGTCGAGATCGTCTACGAAGCCGTGGTGAAGATCATCGGCGAGCGTATGACGCAGCGCGATGCGGTGGTCGCGACCGTGCGCGAAGTCATTCGGCATGCGAAAGAACGCAATCGGTTGGTGGCGCGCGTTGCCCCGTATGACCTCGCCTGGATTGAGATGGAGCGGTTGCGATTGATCGATGGTTTAAATACTGGCGACGTCGAGTTGGTCGCCGACGAACGCGTACAAATGGGCGGCTGCCTGCTGGAAACCCCGGCGGGCAATTTGGACGGCCGCTTGGAAATCCAACTGGAACAATTACGCGATGCGTTGCTGAACGCACGGCAGCGATAAATAACCATGCATAACAAACTTATTGCCGATGTGAAGTGTCCGCGCGCGCAACGCGAGGGTTGGAGCAAGGGTGTCGTCGAACTCCCGGCGCGTTTCTCCACGGGCGAAAAAGCGCAGCGGCGTACGCGTTTGCGACGCGGCCGTTCAACGCAGGTGCGGTGCGCCCAGCGTGCCGGTTTTAAAGGTGTGACGCGCACGGCGCGTCCGACGGCGAGATAGCGACGGTGGAACGACTCCTCACAGCGGTCAAGACGACCGACTTTGTCCGACGTACCGGCAAGGTCTCGCAATTCGTCGGCTCCGTGATCGAGTCGGTCGGGCCGGACGTGTTCGTCGGCGAGCTGTGCGAGATCCACTCGCGCGCCGTCGGCCGGCCGGTGTATGCCGAGGTTATGGGCTTGCGTGAAGGTCGAGTACTGATGACGCCGTACGAAGAGCCGCGCGGTATCAGTCTCGGCGCCGAAGTCGTCGCCACCGGCCGCTCCGTTTATATGCCGGTCGGCGGGCAGCTGCTCGGTCGCGTAATCGACGCGTTCGGTACGCCGCTCGATGGTCAACCGGCGCCGCTGTTCACCGAACGTTATCCGATTTATCCCGAGCCGATTAATCCGTTGCGGCGCACGCGCATCTCGCAAGTGCTCGAGACCGGCGTGCGCACGATCGATTCGTTGCTCACGGTCGGCCGCGGCCAGCGCGTCGGTATTTTCTCCGGTAGCGGCGTCGGCAAGAGCACCTTGCTCGGCATGATCGCCCGCAGCATGAACGCCGACGTCAACGTCATTGCCTTGGTCGGTGAACGCGGTCGCGAAGTGCGAGATTTTATCGAAGACATCCTCGGCCCGGAAGGTTTGGCGCGCTCGGTAGTAATCGTTGCCACCTCCGACCAGCCGGCGTTGGTGCGTATGCGTGCAGCGCTGGCGGCGACTACCATCGCCGAATATTTTCGCAACCGCGGCAAGGACGTGGTGCTGACGATGGATTCGATCACGCGCTTCGCCATGGCCAGCCGCGAGATCGGTCTGTCGATCGGCGAGCCGCCGACCGCGCGCGGTTATACGCCGTCGGTGTTCGCGGCGTTACCGCGGCTGCTCGAACGCGGCGGCGCTTGCGACGGCGGCGGTTCGATAACCGCGTTCTATACGATTTTGGTCGAAGGCGACGACATGAACGACCCGATCGCCGACGCCGTGCGGTCGATTCTCGACGGCCACATCGTGTTATCGCGTGCGCTCGCTAACCGCGGTCACTATCCGGCGATCGAAGTGCTCACCAGCATCAGCCGGTTGTTTCCGGATTTGGCGAACGCTGACGAGAAAGCGCTGGCGAAGCAAACGATCAAGCTGCTCAGTGTTTACTACAACTCGAAAGATTTGATCGACGTCGGTGCTTATCGCTCCGGGCTCAATCCGGAAGTCGATAAGGCGATCCGGCTGATGCCGGCATTGGAAAAGTTTTTGACGCAGGAGCCGTCGGCGCCGGTGGCACGGGCACAGGCGTACAACGATTTACGCGGTCTATTGACGGGGGAACAGTGAGATGACTAAACGTTTTCGTTACTCGCTCGATCCATTGTTGAAAAAGCGGCAAATGGATTGGTCCATCGTCAAAGTCGAAGAGGCGAACGCCAAGTCGGTCGTCGCCAAGAAAGAAAACGAGCTCAAAGGCATCGAGGGCGTTATCGACGAGACCGAAACGTTGCTGCGGCAGTCGGGCGAGCAGGGCGCGACTATCGATCGCGAACGGCAGCAGAGCATTTTGAACTACCTTGCGTTTCGGCATCAGGACCTGAACGAGAAGCGCAAGCAGCTCGAGCAGGCGAATAAGGTGCATCAGCAGATCAGCCGTAACCTCGGCACGATCCGGCAGGGCATCAAGGCGTTGGAGAAGCATCAGTCGAAGAAGTTGGGCGAGTACACCGACGAGAATATCCGACGCGAGCACAAGCAACTCGATGAACTTTGGTTAATCGCTCAGGGCGGAAGCGCCGCACTGGCGTCACTTATTAAAAACGGAGGAGATAAAAATGGCAGTTGAAAGCATAGGCACCGTTACCGACAGCTCGAAGTCGTTACAACAAGCGGGCTTGGGCCAAGAAGACTTTTTGAAAGTGCTGCTGACGCAGCTGTCGTTTCAAGATCCGCTCAAGCCGATGGACAACCAGGAATTCATTGCGCAAATGGCGCAGTTCACCAACCTGGAACTGACGCGCCAGCAGAACGACAACGTTAATTCGCTGTTGACGATCCAGTCGGCAACGCAGGCGATCGGCTTGATCGGCAAGACTGTCGAAGTCCAGACCAGCACCGGCTCGCAGGTCGGCAGCGTTACGACGATTAACTTCCAGCGCGGCTCGCCGTCGTTGACGGTGAAAACCGATGCCGGCGAATTCTTGACCGACGTCAGCTTGTCGCAAGTAGTTATCGTTCGCTAATCGAGGATCGAACATGCTCAGCTCCTTATATTCCGGTCTATCCGGACTGCTGGCCTTCTCCAAAGGCTTGGATACGCTCAGCAACAACATCTCCAACATGAACACGCCCGGCTTCAAATCGAGTGAACTGACGTTTCGCGATTTGTTTTATCGCTTCAGCGGTGGTCAGGACAATAAGGAACAGATGGGCCAAGGCGTCGACGCCAGCGGCAGCAGTATCAATTATCAGCAAGGTGAGCTGCGCGATACCGGCAATGAGCTTGATATCGCCATCGATGGCGCCGGCTTTTTTGTGCTGCGCAAAGACGGGCAGACGTTCTACACCCGCGCCGGTCAGTTCGAATTCGACGACGAAGGTTTTCTGATCGAACGCAGCAGTAAGGGTCGAGTGGCAGCTCTGCAAGACGGTCAGCTACAAGACATCAGCATTACCGATCGGCGGACGATTGCACCGCAGCCGACGGCTAAAATTAGCTTTAGCAACATACTCGCCTATGGTTCCAGCGGTTCGACGCCGGCAGCGCACACGATTTCCGACGTCGCCGTTGTCGATGGCGCCGGTAGTACTCACAAGCTCAAAATCATCTTCGCCGATAATGGCAGTGTCGCCGTCGGCGATATCAGTCTGCATAGTTGGAAGGTCGAGGTGCGCGACGAGAACGACGTCAAGATCGCCGAAGGTGAAATCCGCTACAACGGCTCCGGCACGCCGGCGGCGGGGTTCAACACCATGGAATTTTCCTATGCGCCGACCGGCGTCACGCCGACCACCGTGACATTGGACTTCGGTGCCGCTGACAGCATTTCCGGTAGCCGCAGTCTTTCCGGCGCCTCATCCGATCTCAAGGTCAGCAAGCAGGACGGCTTCGCCGTCGGTTCGGCGACTGAAATCAGCTTCAACGAAAGCGGTGCCTTGCAGGTTAAGTATTCCAACGGCGAAACCAAGACGTATGACAGTTTGGCGTTGGCGCAATTTCGCAATTTGCAGGGCCTAACCGAGCGCGGCAGTGGTTTGTTCGCCAACGAGTCGAATCAAGAGGTGATCTTGGATAACCCGTCGAACAACGGCATGGGTAAGACCCAGGCTAAGCGCATCGAGCTGTCGAACGTCGAGCTGACCGAACAGTTCACCGACATGGTGGTTATCCAACGCGGTTATCAAGCGAGCTCGCAGGTTGTCAGCGTTACCAACGAAATGATTCAGCAGTTGATGGAAATGCGTGGTCATCGTTAACCCGAAGGTAAAAGCAAATGTCGTTTAACCGTTTTTGGTTGATCAATGAGAGCGAGCGCCAGCTGTTGCGCGAGCAACTGACGCGGGCGCTGCAGCAATGGCGCCGTCAGTGGCTCGATGACACCGATGAGGCACAGATTTCGTTGCTGACCAATGTCGCCGAGTTGCCGGTCGCGGACTGTCGCTGGTTAACCGGCGCAACGTCGCTCGGATTGACGGTGGCCGTCGGCACGTTGCCTAACGCCGGCACTGGCTTAGGCCACGTGCTGTCCGGTTTGCGCGAGTTGGGCACGAACGCCGGCGAAATCGCCGAGGCACTGGAAACCGCTGTGCGGCGCGCGCTCATCGAAACGGTGCTGTTGGAAGCTGGTCACACACTCAACGATTCGACGTCGTGGCGCGATGGTGTCGACGACAAGTCGGTGTTGACGGACAGCCGTGGATACGTTGCGGCCAGTGTCGACATCGGTGATGGACTGTCGTGGGTGTTGCTGCTTTATCCGAAAACGACGCAGGCGTTAACCAGCACGTTGAAGGTGCGGCAGGTTCCGGCCGTGCTAACGCCGACCCGGCGTGCGATCGAGTCGCAGACCGCGGCGATCGAAGTCACCGCCGGCGACGCCGAACTGACGCTGCAGGAAATGGCGACGCTTGCCGTCGGCGACGTCATTCGGCTCGACCATAAGCTCGAAGATCCGTTGCCGGTGCTGTTCGGCGACGACGGTCGGCTGGTGGCCGGCCATTTAGGCACGGCCGGTGAACACAAGGCTATTCAACTGACACTTGCACACAAGTAAACGAGGTAATGCTTTCATGGCCGACCATTCAGAAAACACCGCGCGCCGAATCGAGCTGGCCGATCTACCGTCGGCAGCGCCGAAAGGGCGTACGTTGCTCGACGAGAATCACGAGCTGATCAAGAACATCAAAGTCCGACTGAGCGTTTCTATCGGCCGGGGCACGTTGACCGTTAAAGAGTTACTGAACCTCAAAGAAGGCTCGGTTGTGACGCTCGACCGGGGCACGCAGGAACCGGTCGACCTGCTGCTCGATGGCAAATTAGTTGCACGCGGCGAGTTAATCGCCGTGGGAGATAATTTCGGTGTGCGGATCTCAGAAGTCCTTGGTGGTTAATCTCGCCAGCGGTACGCGCGCGTTGTTGGCGGCGGTGTTGCTGCTGCTGGCGGTGCCGTGTTTGGCCGCGGCGACCAGCGAAACGCCGCCACCGCCAACGGCCGTCGAAAAGATTCCGTTTAAGCGGACGCAAGAATCGACCGGCGGCATCGCTTTCCGGTTAGCGGGCGGTTTGGTGATTACCGTGCTGATCGGTATCGGCGCGATTTATGCCATGAAACGCTATCTGCCGTCGGTCTACGGGCAGACGCACGCGCCCGGCGGCACTAGCCGCATTCAAGTCGTCGAAACACGTCGACTGACGCCGAAGACGACGTTGTATTTAGTCGAAGTCGACGGCGCACGACTGCTGTTGGCGCAAACCGGCGATTCGATCGCCACGTTGCATCAGCAGCCGCCGCCGGGGTCAGGCAATGAACGCGCCTAGTCGTTGGCGCGCTCGCGCCATTTTTTACTCGATGCTGTGCAGTGCCGGCGTGTTGCTGTTGTGGCACTCGGTGGCCGATGCCGCGTCGGTAAATTTGCCGGGTGTTGCCGTTACGTTCAACGATGCGAACGGGTCGCGCCAAGAAGTATCGTCGGCGTTGCAGATCATGGTGATGCTGACGGTGCTGAGTCTGGCGCCGGCGATTCTGGTGGTTATGACCGGTTTTACCCGCATCATTATCGTCCTATCGATGTTGCGGCATGCGTTCGGCATGCAGGAAACGCCGCCGAACACCGTGCTGGTCAGTCTGGCATTGTTCCTGACGCTGTTCACGATGTTGCCGACCATTAGCCAAGTAAACGAGCAGGCGTACGAACCGTATATGACCGGCAAGCTCAGCATGGAGAAGGCGGTCGACCGCGGCATGAAACCGATGCGCGAGTTCATGATTCGGCAGACGCGCGAGCAGGATTTGCAATTGATGCTCGAAGTCGCCAAGGCCGAGCCGCCGGAGACGATCGACGACGTAAAAACGCTGCACTTGATTCCAGCCTTCATGCTGAGCGAGTTGAAGACAGCGTTTCAGATCGGCTTCGTCATCTTTCTGCCGTTTCTATTGATCGACATTGTCGTGTCCAGCGTGTTGATGTCGATGGGCATGATGATGGTGCCGCCGATGATGATTTCCATGCCGCTCAAGATTCTGATGTTCGTATTGATCGACGGCTGGAATCTAGTGACACGGTCGCTGCTGTACAGCTTCCAATAATACGTCGAGGTTGCAATGGCAGGCTGTCTGGACACGGCCAGCGACGGTGGCGGTGACGAAGCGGCGGTGTTGTGGCGCCACTATGTGTCGGGCCGCGATCCGGTTGTGCGCCATCGACTCATCGAGCACTATTTGCCGACGGCGAAGGGCATCGCCGCCGCGCTTTTCGCCAAGCGCATCAACGACATCATCGATTTCCGCGACTACCTGCAATACGCCCGCATTGGTCTGATCGAGGCGATCGATCGCTTCGATCCCGACCTGCAAGTCGCGTTCCCAACGTTCGCCACGTATCGCATTCGCGGTGCGATTCTGAATGGGATTGAAATGGCATCGGAGCAAGCGGCGCAGTACGCCCAGCGCAAGCGAGCGATGCGCGAGCGCACGAAGTCGATGCGTGCAGCCAGCGACTCGTCCGATGATCCGTTCGCGACGATGGTCGATCTCGCGATCGGCCTGGCACTCGGTTACATGCTCGAGGAATCGGGAATCTGGCGACCCGACAGCGAGGACCAAGCGGCCGATCCTTATCGGTCGTTGGAGATGAAGCGCTTGCAGCAGCGCATGGGCGCCATCGTGCAAGCGCTACCGGAGCGCGAGCGCCAAATCGTGCTGTCGCATTATTTCGAGCATCTGGAATTTAGCGAGATTGCCGACAAGCTCGGCGTTTCGAAGGGCAGAGTATCGCAACTGCACGCGCGCGCCCTGAAGCTGGTGCGCGACGCGTTGCGCTCGATCGAAAGCTTGAACTTGCAGATGTAACGATTACGGGCGCGACAGATCGGCGAGTAATGCCGTGAACTGACGATCGAACTCGGGATCGGTCTCGACCGCTTCTTGAATCTTATCGAGCAGCGACGTGTACTGTTGATCGAGTTGCAGTTTGTCGCCGAATTCCCAGGCGAGTACCGATTCGAGGAAGACGCGTTTCGCTTGGTGCTGTCCTTCCGGACCGCTCATGTCGACGGCGCGAAGCCGATCTTGAATGCGCAGTCGAAGATCCGGTAGCGCCGACCGAGCTTGAGCGGCGTTGCCGAAGGTAGCGGAGGTGCTTTGTCCTGCCGTCGATCCGGCGCGCCGGGCGGAATCGGCAATTTGCTGGCGGAGCGTTTCCACCAAGCGGTTCAGTCGATTGATCGGTTCCATGCGAGTGGTGGGAAACGGCTAATCCTTGTCTTTGTCGTCGTCGCGGTTCTGGCGATAGGCCGACAACAGCACGTGCTTCGGCGCCGCCGCCGCTTTAGCGGGGGTTGCCGGTTTTGCCGAAGTGGAATTGGCTTGCAGCTGCTTGTCGATGTCGCGCAGTACCTGCCGCATATCATTATTAAGTGCGGCGTTGGCCTGGTTCAGTGCGATACCTTTATTAAGGTGTTTGGCGCATTCGTCGAACTCGTCGCGCACCAGGTGTAGCAGGCCGGTCTTGAACAGGTAGAGCGGATGCTCGGCGCCGAGGCTTTCGAGCGGCTTCCAGGCATTGGTCGCTTGCTCGACGCGACCGGAGGTCAGGTGCAGCAGGCCGAGCTGGAAACGGGCGGTATCGAGCTTCGGATCGAGCTCGACGGCGCGCGCCATCTCCTCGGCGGCGCGGTCGTACATGCCGATCTGCGCGTGTTCGGCGCCGAGCATGTAGTGCAGTTTGCCTTCGTTGGGGGCGACGCCAATGGCGCGCTTTAGGGCGGTGATCGCTTGCTCGTGATTGCCTTGGGCGCTCGCTTGTATGGCGAGATGCAGCAACTCGTCGGCGTCCAACGATTCCGGGGTTTTAGACATTTCGATACTCCACTTGGACACGAGGCCTGCTCATAAGCGGGGGGGATTCTAGGGCAGCGACTACCTCGGGTAAATCTCGCACTTGCGTCGACCTCGCTGTTGCTTGGGACTACTTGTTTAGGTGTAGAACATTTAGCCGGTGCCGGCCGACATTTTTTTGTGGATGAAAGGCAATTGCGATAAACAATTTTCCGACGCGCTGGATAATCTAACCGTACGCGATATCCCGTTGACCGGGAAATATTTTATTAACTAGAAGAACAATAACTTACAAGTTGTCGGTGAGAAGTTAGTAGAAGAGTGCCTTCACCTTGCGGGGAGACCGCAGATAGCGAATTACCGATCGATAGCGGCTTGTGCCGAACGACGCTGGCGGTTCTTCGGCGTCTTTTTTCGTTGGCTGATTTTGTGCCACGAAGTGTGTCTGCTTATTCCTGCGCCGCCGCCCGTGCTCGCGCAATGCGCTCGGTGGTAACAGGGTGGGTCGAGATAAACGACAAGCGGCGTTCGTCCTCATCCTCGCGATCTTCGGTCATTCGCTCCATCATCGTCGCGAACGCTTCCGGCGATAGGTTATGTTGCTTGAGCAGCTTAAATCCGAATTCATCCGCCTCGGCTTCGAATTCACGCGAGTACTTCGCTTGCGCCAGCATCACCGGAAAGCCGCTGACGGCGAGTGTTAACGACGAAGCATCGTTAGTGATGGCCGTGGCGATGGTGGCGGTGGCGGAATCTTGCAATAGATGCCGCATGGCATGCCGGCGCTCAACGTGGCCGATTTCATGAGCGAGTACAGCTAATACTTCGTCCGGCGATTCGCTGAGTTCGATCAGCTCATCGGTGACGACGATGGTGCCACCGGGAAAGGCGAAGGCATTGGCACCGATGGCGGGGGCGTTGCGAAATTCCAGGTGGTAGTGCGCCGCCTGCGGCAAACCGGCCGACAGCTCGGCGAAGCCTTTGTTGATCTCTTCCTGCACGTCGGCGTCGACCTCGGACTCCTCGAACATCTCGTTATCGTCGAGCCAGGCCACCGCCTGCTCGCCGATTTTTTTCTCGTACTCGATCGGAATCTTTGCCGCCAACTGTTCCGCCGCCACCGGCAAACCGTAAATGTAACCGACCGTCAAACCGAAAATCGTCACGGCCAAGCAAACCAGCGCCACCCACCAGCGCTGTTCGAGCCAGGCCGCTAGGCCTTCCGATTTCACTTCCTGTGGGAGTCGATCCAGTAACGGATGATCGTTGCACTGCAATTGCGTGCCGTCGGGTAGGGCGATGAAGCGAGCGGTTCTGCCGGTACGCGGCGACACGCGCAATTCGTTGGTCATATAAGACTGCGCGATCTCGGCGCCGATCAGCTTTATCGTATTGCCGGACCAAATGAGCGTTACCGCGGCAGCGATGGGCGCGCGGCCGTCGTAAAAGTTGCCCTTCAGCAGATTGGGCGGCGTCGCGGCGGTTTTCATATCGACATATCGAAATCGAAGATTTCGCCGACCTCGGCGCCGGCGGCGGCGACCGCAGTGGCGCCGTTGCCTTCGAACATGTGCAGCTCGCCGTCGATCGTGAGCGTGAATTGCGTTACGCGGTACTTGAGCATACGGATCGTCGCCCACGGGATCAGCAGGCCGGCCGAGGCGAGAATGGCGACGGCATTGCTGGCGTAGAGCCAGATGAGCTCGCGGGCGCGCAGGCGCGAGCCAAAATGGATCGGCCCGAGCGTCGTATGGTTCCAGACCAGATTGCTGATGCGTGCTTGCGTGAAGGCATACATGATGACGTACGAGCCGTAACCGACGAGAGTGGTTGCCACTACCGCCGTCGATTTGCTCGGACCGGTTACGGCGAAAATGACGACCGATAGCGCGGTGATCAATACGCCGACGACTAAGCCACCGATGAAATAGGTTTTGAAGAATTGCGTGCCGGTGGCGGAAAATTCACCGTTGATACCGCCGTAGCCCATATGCTGGATCATGAAACCCTTCAGGTATTTCTGCCACCACGAAAATCCGAAACCCAATGTGATGATGGTAAATACCAGCCCGCCATATAACACTTTAACGGCGCCCCAATAGCTGCCGTTAAAATGGAAGGTCATGTTGCGGAATGCCGAGTAGCGCGCATTGAAGGCAGCGGCGCGGACCACAACCCATGGTGCCAGCACCAATGCGCCGATGAATACGATTGGAATCAAGGCGGCGACGAAATGCGTGGCGGTATACCATGCGCCGAACAGCACGGCGGCGATGATCCGACCTTTGAGGATGGGCAACGGTTGACCGAGGTATTGAAACGGCGTGTCGTCGAGTAGGGTGTGCGAATAGAAGTAGCGTTTCTTACGGACTTTGGCCCAGGCCGAATAAATGCCGAGCGTGAACAGCGTTAGACAGATATTGGTGATCCAGATACGGAAGTAGTCTTTGGTCGAACCGATAAATCGCAGCGACAGCGCGCGCGGGGCATAGGCAGAAGGTCGGGAAACCGCAGCCGTGGCCCCCATCGGATTCGAATTCATAAGTCTCAGTTTAAACGAGGAATTGTCAGGCGGACATGTCAAACTGCGTCATCGGCGCGCCTTTTCTGCGAGGCAAATCGCGCAGCGGTTATGCTAAGTAACAGAAGCTAATGACAAACAAGGACTAATGGATTTTTTACCGATTTTTATCAATCTTCGTGGCCGCTCGTGTCTGTTGGTGGGCGGCGGTGAAGTCGCGGGCCGGAAGGCGCGACTCTTATTAGAAGCGGGTGCCCGCTTGACGGTGGTTGCGCCCAAGCTCGGGCCGACGCTGACCCGCTACGTCGCCGACGGCAACATTGAGCACCAGCCGGGGCTGTTTATCGAGTCTCAGCTCGATGGTTGCACGCTGGTATTTGCCGCGACCGACGACGGTGCGGTCAACCGCCAGGTGCATGCGGCGGCATTGGCGCGCCGCATTCCGGTGAACGTGGTCGATCGTCCGGACCTGTGCACTTTCATCATGCCGTCGATCGTCGATCGCTCGCCGGTGGTGGCGGCGGTTTCTACCAGCGGATCTGCACCCGTGTTGGCGCGACTGATTCGCGCGCGTCTCGAAACCCTGATCCCGAGCGGCTATGGACGGCTCGGTAAGTTAGTTGCCGATTTTCGCCAACGGGTCAAACAGCAGATCAAACATCCGGCGCAGCGGCGTCGCTTCTGGGAAGTCGTACTGGATGGTCCGATCGCCGAGCAGGTGCTGTCGGGTCGTGAGTCGGCGGCACGTGCCGCACTCGAACATGCGCTCGAACATATCGACGGCGACGCAAAACCGCAGGGTGCGGTTTATCTCGTCGGCGCTGGTCCCGGCGATCCCGACTTGCTGACGTTCCGTGCACTGCGGCTCATGCAGCAAGCGGATGTCGTTGTCTACGACCGGCTAGTCTCGCGTGAGGTTTTGAATTTGGTGCGGCGCGAGGCCGAGCTGATATATGCCGGCAAAGAACGCGACAAGCACACGCTGCCACAAGAAGACATCAATCACTTATTAGTTCGATTGGCCAAGGCCGGTAAGCGGGTGGTGCGGTTGAAGGGCGGCGATCCTTTTATCTTCGGTCGCGGTGGCGAAGAGATCGACACGTTGGCCGCCGCCGGTGTGTTGTTCGAGGTCGTGCCGGGCATCACCGCTGCCGTCGGTTGCGCCGCCTACGCCGGGATTCCGTTGACGCATCGCGATTATGCGCATTCGGTAATTTTCGCCACCGGCCATCTCAAAGATGGGAGCCTCAGCCTCAACTGGGAGTCGCTGATACAGCCACAGCAGACGCTGGTGTTTTACATGGGACTGCATGGTGTGCGACCGATTTGCCGCGAGCTCATCGCGCGTGGGCTCAGCGATTCGACGCCGGCGGCGCTCGTGCAACAAGGTACGACACAACAGCAGCGCGTACTCACCGGCACGCTCGCGTCGTTACCGGACATCGTCGACAGCGGCGATGTCAAACCGCCGACACTGATCATCATCGGCGAGGTCGTACGTTTACGCGAGAAGTTGCACTGGTTCGAGTCGCCCCAGTGATAAACATAAGGGTTCCCCTCTCCCCTTGCGGGGGAGGGGAAGGGGGAGAGGGGTGATAATACGCCCCCTCTCTCCGGTCCTCTCTCCCGCAAGGGGAGAGAGGAACCCGTCGGATGTCGTTTGCTACCGTTAATTTCTCAAAGTACTCATCAGATACAGCCAGTAGGTTTCGGCAGGCCGGCGTAACGGCAAGCCTGCTTCGCCGGGCCGCTGGGGAAGAGTTGGTAGAGGTAACGACTGTTGCCTTTGTCAGGCCCGAGTTTCTGACCGATGGTTTTTACCAGCACACGTACCGCCGGTGCGATTTTGTATTCGTCGTAGTAGGCGCGTAGAAAATTAATCACTTCCCAGTGCGCCGACGTCAGCTCACAACCATCGGCTTGCGCCATCAGTCGGGCGACGTCTTCATTCCAATCGCTGCGATGACGCAAAAACCCTTCCTTGTCGGTCTCGAGCGTTTTGCCGTTGAAGCTAAGCGGCATAGCTCAAAGCCAGGACTGCACGGCGCTGTGCTGCGTCACCAGGTCGACGAAGCCGCCGTAGTCGATCAGTGTAATGCCGTCGATCAATCGTCCCTGTAACCCACGCGCCTCGATGTCGGCACGCAGCGCATAAATGGTGTAATCGCCGAGCGCCGCTTTAATCGTTGGCGTGAACATCGTGTCGCTGACGGCGGCATAAACGCCGTCTTCGATCAGCAGAATACTAGCGCCTCTCTGGGCATAACGCAGACACGACGCCAGCGTATTTCGTTCGAACGGTGATTTGTTGACGGTGTGCAACAGCATCAGAAGCTCAGCACCACGTCTTGCGCTTCCATCAACGCGGCGAGCTGATCGCGCGTCATTACGTCGACGGAAACGACCAAGTCATCGGTATTCAATCCGCGCGCCTGCAACGACTCGCGATCTACATAAATCTTGTCGATCTCATAATCGTGCAGCGCCCGGTAGGTCGGTGAAAAATTCTTCAAGTCAGTGTTGCGCGTGTCTTGTTGCTTCAACAGTTGATACACGCCGTCGTCGATGAAGGCAACGCTCACCTGCTGATCGAACGCTGCCGTGATCAATAGGACTTCGAGCGATTCGAGCGCGTGGATCGTGCCGTGCGGCGCACGCCGATTGACGAATAGAAACCGCTTCTTCATGGGGTTGTTATTTAGTGACCGAAGACGACGAGCCGATCGGCCAGGATGCCGGCCTCGACCAGCTGGCCTAAGCCGGAGATGCGGAATCCCGGGGCGATGTTGTGCGCGTCTTTGTCATGACGCCGCATCTCGCTTTCATCAAGCAGTCCGCGTCGTTGCGCCGCGGCGACGCACAGTACGAGGTCGAGTTGGTATTGTGTCGCAAGATTCGACCAGCGTTCCTGCACTTGGCGCTCGTCCTGCGGCGGTACACTCAAACGCGAGCCGTTATGCACGCCGTCGTGATAGAAGAACACGCGCACAATCTCGTGGCCCTTGGCGAGTGCGGCTTCGGTGAACTTGAACGCGGTGTCGGCGGCCTGGTGTGTGTACGGCGCGCCGTTGATCAATACGGCCAGCTTCATTTTTTCTTCAAATCCAGCGCGGCGGAATTGATGCAGTAGCGCATGCCGGTCGGCTCCGGCCCGTCGGGGAATACATGACCCAGGTGCGCGCCGCACTGACTACAGTGAACTTCCACGCGCCGCATGGCGAAGCTCGTATCTTGCGACTCGCCGACGTTCTGCCGATCCAGCGGCTGATAAAAACTCGGCCAGCCGGTACCGGAATCAAATTTTGTGTCGGCGCTGAACAGCTCGACACCGCAACAAACGCAGTGATACACGCCGTCGTCGTGGCAGTCCCAATAGATGCCCGAGAACGCGCGCTCGGTTCCGCACTCGCGCGTGACGCTGTACTGCTCGGGCGTCAATTGGGTTTGCCACTCGGCGTCAGATTTGGTGACTTTAAGGTTCATCGATAAGCTCCCGGGTTATAAACGGGCAGGGTAGTGTAGCCAATTGTTCGGCCGCCATTAATCCTTTATCGAAGGCCGCTGTTATCATTAGACCTCGCACTTCCGTGCGTTCAATCGAGCCTAAATTAAGCGGCGGACCACAAGCGGAGGTTGTGACTGGCGGGATACCCACCCTTATTATCCGTAAATGGTTCGGGAGTCCTCACAGGTTTCATGTAGAATCGCTTGAAATTAAACAGCTAAATTTTCGGATTTATCGTGGAAGATTTAAACCCGCTATACCAAAAACTGAAGGACTTGCAGCACCGCTCCCAGGTTTTAAGGGGGTATCTTTGACCTCGAAACCAAGCAACGTCGGTTAACCGAGATTTGCGCCGAACTGGAACGGCCCGACATCTGGACCAATCCTGCGCTGGCGCAAACGCTCGGCAAGGAACGGGCGCAACTGGAAAAAGAAGTCGGAACGCTCCAGCGGCTGGCGATTGAGCTGGTGGAGGCTCATGAGCTGTTGGATTTGGCGCAAGCCGAAACCGACGCCGCCGTCGCCGCGGCGGTCGCGAGTGATTTGGCGCAGCTCGAAAAACAGCTCGCCGACCTCGAGTTCGCCCGCATGTTCGCCGGCGAGATGGATGCTCATAACGCTTTCATGGACATCCAGGCCGGTGCCGGTGGCACCGAGGCCCAGGATTGGGCCAACATGTTGTTGCGCATGTACCTCATGTGGGGCGAGAAGCGCGGCTTCAAGACCGAGATTCTCGAAGTGTCCGAAGGCGAAGTCGCCGGCATCAAGAGCGCTACCGTGCGCTTCATCGGTGAATACGCCTACGGCTGGCTGCGGACCGAGTCGGGGGTGCACCGGTTGGTGCGCAAGTCACCGTTCGATTCCGGTAACCGCCGTCATACCTCGTTCGCGTCGGTGTTCATTTATCCGGAAGTCGACGACGATATCGACATCGAAATAAATCCGGCGGATCTGCGTGTCGATACTTATCGCGCCAGTGGCGCCGGTGGCCAGCACGTCAATCGTACCGATTCCGCGATTCGTATTACGCACGTGCCGACCAACCTCGTCGTCCAGTGCCAAAGCGATCGTTCGCAGCATCGCAACCGCGCCGAGGCCATGCGTATGCTGAAGGCCAAGTTGTTTGAACTGGAAATGCAGAAACGCAACGCCGAGAAGCAAAAGATCGAATCGTCCAAGACCGACGTCGAGTGGGGTCATCAGATCCGCTCGTACGTGCTCGACCAGTCGCGCGTGAAAGACCTGCGCACCGGCGTCGAGTCGGGCCGGCCGGACGCCGTGTTGAACGGCGATCTCGATCCGTTCATCGAGGCCAGTCTCAAGAGCGGTACGGCATAATCCTTTTTACTAAGAAATTTATCGACGACAAATCATGTCTGACAACGCTGACGACAACGAGCAAATCCTTACGCGCCGCGCCAAACTGGCAGAACTGAGACGGCAGGGCAACGCCTTCCCCAACGACTTCCGGCGCAACGTTGTCGCCGGCGCGCTGCAGACCGAGTATGGCGAGAAGGATGCGGCGGCGCTGGAATCGATCCCGGTACGCGTCAAGATCGCCGGTCGCGTCATGACCCGGCGGATCATGGGCAAGGCAAGCTTCTGCCACCTGCAGGACATGTCCGGTCAGATCCAGCTGTACGTGCAGCGCGACGCGCTCGGCGACAGCTACGAGGCGTTCAAGAAGTGGGACATCGGCGACATCATCGGCGCCGAAGGCGTGCTGTTCAAAACCAAGACCGGCGAATTGTCGATCAAGGTCGACGTCATTCGTTTATTGACTAAAGCGTTGCGGCCGCTGCCGGAAAAATTTCACGGACTGGTGGATCAAGAATCGCGCTATCGCCAGCGCTATCTCGATCTCATCATGAACGACGCGGCGCGCCGCACGTTCCGCATTCGCACGGCGATCGTCGCCCAGATCCGGCAGTTTCTGAACGACCGCGGTTTCCTCGAAGTCGAAACACCGATGATGCAAACGATCCCGGGCGGCGCGACGGCGCGGCCGTTCGTGACGCATCACAATGCGCTCGACATGCAACTGTTTCTGCGCATCGCCCCGGAGCTTTACCTGAAGCGCTTGGTCGTCGGCGGTTTTGAAAAGGTCTATGAGATCAACCGCAACTTCCGCAACGAAGGTCTGTCGACGCGTCACAACCCCGAGTTCACCATGCTCGAGTTTTATCAGGCGTACGCCGATTATCAGGACCTGATGAACCTCACCGAAGAGATGCTGCGGCGGTTAGCGCAGCAGGTGCTCGGCACGACGACACTTCATTGCCAAGGCGAGACCTACGATTTCGCCGCGCCGTTTCGGCGCATGACGATCCGCGAAGCGGTGCTGCATTTCAATCCCGAGCTCACCGCCGATGCCATCGACTCGCTCGAACGCGTACGCGCGACCGCGGCGCGCTTCGGCATCGAGGTGAAGCCGTCGTACGGTGTCGGCAAAATTCAATACGCGCTGTTCGAGAAGACCGCCGAACATCAATTAAAGGACCCGACGTTCATCACGCAATTCCCGACCGAGGTATCGCCGCTTGCGCGCCGCAGCGATCACGATCCGGCAGTGACCGATCGCTTTGAGCTCTTCATCGGCGGACGCGAGATTGCCAACGGCTTTTCCGAGCTCAACGACGCCGACGACCAAGCCGAGCGCTTCCGCCAGCAAGTCCAGGCGAAGGACGCCGGCGACGAAGAGGCGATGCACTTCGACGCCGATTACATTCGTGCGCTCGAGCACGGCATGCCGCCGACGGCAGGTGAGGGCATTGGCATCGATCGGTTGGTGATGTTGTTCACCGATTCGCCGTCGATACGCGACGTATTGCTATTCCCACATATGCGGCCCGAGGTTTGACGCAACTCCCGCTCGCCATTTGTCTGTTCGGTCCAACCGCCTCGGGCAAAACCGCGTGCGCTATCGCGTTGCGCGAGGTTTTACCGGTCGAGATCGTCAGCGTCGATTCGTCGCAGGTGTATCGTGGCATGGATATCGGTACGGCCAAGCCGACCGCCGACGAGCAAGCGCGCGCACCGCATCGATTGATCGACATTCGCGATCCGGCCGAGAGTTATTCGGCGGCCGACTTTTGCGACGATGCACGGCGCGAGATGCGCGCTATTACCGCTGCCGGCAAGATTCCGCTATTGGTCGGTGGTACGATGTTCTACTTCCGCGCGCTGGAGTACGGACTGTCCGAATTGCCGCCGGCCACACCTGAAGTTCGGCGCCAGTTGCATGAAGATGCAACCCGCCTGGGTTGGCCGGCAATGCATGCGCGCCTCGCTATGATCGACCCGGTGCGTGCCAACCAGCTCAAGCCGAACGACGCGCAACGTATTCAGCGGGCGCTCGAAATCCATGCGGTGACCGGTCGCCGGTCTAGCGAGTTGGTGGGCACTACTCACGGCGCGGGCTCTGAATTCCGTTTTTACAAAATCGGCTTATGGCCCAGTGAGCGCGCGGTTTTGCATGAGCGGATCGCAGCGCGTTTCGAAAAAATGTTGGAACGCGGACTGATCAGCGAGGTCGAACTCCTGTATCGACGGGGCGATCTGGATCTCACGCAACCATCGATGCGAACGGTGGGCTATCGACAGATATGGAATTACTTGACGGGGTTGGTTGACTATAATGAAATGGTCGAGCAAGCGATCGCCGCAACCCGTCAATTAGCAAAGCGTCAGTTAACATGGTTGCGCTCTTACACAGACGTACAACGCGTAGATTGCAGTGGCGACTTGCCGACGCGAGCAGTTGTGGAGATCGCACAGCGTGTCTCGTCGAGACAAGGAAGTCAGATATAATTGGTTATGGACTCCGGAATGGTCCAGCCACAACTAAAAGCCGAAAGGCGACGATGATAAAAACAGGAGCACTTTGATGAGCCAGCAAAAAGGGCAAGCTTTGCAAGACCCTTTCCTTAATACTTTGCGCAAAGAACACGTTCCAGTATCGATCTTTCTGGTAAACGGGATCAAGTTGCAAGGGCAAATCGAGTCATTCGATCAATTCGTCGTGCTGCTAAAGAACTCTGTTAGTCAGATGATTTATAAGCACGCCATTTCCACGGTGGTCCCCAACCGCCCGGTTAAAGTCCATTTTGAAGGCGCTGAAGCCTCCGATCCCAAAGGCCCCGGAAACGAATAGTCCCCCGGCTTCGCAGCGCTCCTCGCGTCGACAACGCGAGCGAGCGTTGCTTGTCCACGTCCGCTTTCCGAATCGTAAAGATGAGGAGGAGGTCGAGGAGCTGCGTCGGTTGGCCGAGTCGGCCGGCGCGGACGTTTGCGGCGTCATTCTTGGCGCGCGTGAGCGGCCTGACGCTGCCAGTTACATCGGCAAGGGTAAGGCTGAAGAAGTGCGCGACGCCGCCGCCCGCGAATGTGCTGATGTGGTCGTCGTCAATCATGAGTTGTCGCCGGCGCAGGAACGCAACTTGGAAAAAGTGGTGGCCTGCCGCGTGGTCGATCGCACAGGGTTGATTCTCGACATCTTTGCGCAACGCGCGCGCTCGCACGAAGGTAAGCTGCAAGTAGAGTTGGCTCAGCTCGAACATCTGGCAAGTCGCTTGGTGCGAGGCTGGACGCACTTGGAGCGGCAGAAGGGCGGTATCGGTTTGCGTGGCCCGGGTGAAACGCAGCTTGAAGTCGATCGGCGTTTGATTCGCGATCGTATAAAAAAGCTCAACCAACGCCTGGAACAGGTAGCGACACAGCGCCGCAGCCGCCGTCGCGCACGGCACAAAGTGCCGATTCCGACGGTATCGATGGTCGGTTACACCAATGCCGGCAAATCCTCGTTGTTCAATCGACTGACCGGCGCCGGCGTATATGCCGCCGACCAACTGTTCGCGACGCTCGATCCGACCATGCGGCGGTTGGAGCTTCCTGGCAATACACCGGTGATCGTGGCAGATACCGTCGGCTTTATCAGTGCGTTACCGCATTCTCTCGTTGAAGCTTTCAAGTCGACGCTGGAAGAGGTCGCGCAAGCAGATTTGTTGTTGCATGTCATCGATAGTAACAATCCGGAAAGGCAGCAACACATCGAGCAGGTGGATGAAGTGCTGCGCGAAATCGGCGCCGAAGAGGTTCCGCAAATCCACGTCTACAACAAAATCGACTTGACTGGGTTGTCACCGCGGATAGACCGTGATGCTAGTGGTCGAGTCAACAAGGTATGGGTGTCGGCAACGACGGGCGATGGTGTTGCACTTTTAATCGATGCGGTAGCGGACCATTATCGTCGTCAGCGCCATGTGTTAACCCTTGAGTTGCCGGCAATAGCCGGTCGATTGCGCGCCGCTATCCATGAGCGGTTCGACGTGGCGCGCGAGACGCCGCTTGAGTCCGGCGGCTGGTCGATGGAGCTTGCGCTCGATCTCGCGCAGATGGCTTGGTTACAGCAACAAACCGATTTTCACAGCGAGTATTTAGTGGCCGATTCCCCGACAATTCTTGCTCCCACCGGCAGCCTCTCCTAGAATGCGGCCTTTGCCGTTAACGGCCAGCGATTAATTGTAGGAGCAACACCTCGTGGCGTGGAATGTTCCGGGTGGGTCCGGCGATAAAGATCCTTGGGGTCAGCGTAAGCGGACCAATGCCAGCAGCTCCGATCTTGATCGGATGGTCAGCAATATCCAGCAAAAACTTGCGGGTTTGTTTGGCGCCAACGGTAATGGCCGCGGTTTCGGCATTGGGTTGGTCGTGGCAATTGCTATCGGTTTGTGGCTAGCTAGCGGGTATTACGTCATACAAGAAGGTGAGCGCGGCGTCGAGTTGCGCTTCGGCCGGCAGGTCGCTGTTACCGAAAGAGGGTTGAGCTGGCACTGGCCGTTCCCGATTGAAAGTGTGGAAAAGGTCGACATCGGCAATGTCCAGCAGATGGCGATCGGTTACCGTACCAACGAACGCACCGGCACTAAATCCAAAGAAGCAAGAGAAGCGTTGATGTTGACCGGCGATGAAAACATCGTCGACGTCGAATTCAACGTCCAGTATCAAATCAAAGATCCCGCCGCTTATCTTTTTAATGTGCAAGAGCCCGAAGCAACGTTGCGGCAAGCAACCGAATCCGCGGTGCGGGAAGTCATCGGTCGCAGCAAACTAGACTTCGTATTGACCGAAGGGCGCCAGGAGATCGACACGAGCGCGCGTGAGTTACTGCAAAAAATCATCGATCGCTATCACCTCGGGGTAACGATCGTTGCCGTCAATATGTTGCCGGCACAGCCGCCGAACGAAGTGCGGGCGGCGTTCGATGACGTCAATAAAGCACGCGAAGATTTAGAACGGCAGAAGAACGAAGCCGAAGGTTATGCGAACGACGTTATTCCACGAGCGCGCGGCGCTGCGGCGCGCGTCGAGCAAGAAGCCGAGGCCTACAAGACCGCGTCGATTGCGCACGCCGAAGGCGATGCCCACCGGTTCAATCAGGTCGTCAAAGAATATTTGCGGGCGCCGGCGGTGACGCGTGAGCGTTTATATATCGAAACCATGGAGCAAGTGTTATCGAACACGACCAAGGTTTTCGTCGACCAAAAGAACGGCAACAACTTGTTGTACTTACCGCTCGACAAATTAATACCGCCGCACGAAACCGCCGCGGCGACCAATCCGACGCCGCCAATGTCCGACTTGGACAGCTTGGCGCCGCCACGCGAGCCGTTAGGCCGCGGCCGTACCGACACACGGCGTCGTAGTGGCGCCGGTAGCGGAGGTCAACCATGAGTCAGGGTAAAATTTTGGCGTTGGTCGCCTTGCTGTTGGTAATTACATTGACCGCCGCGTCGGCGATATATACGGTCGACGAACGGCAGCGGGTGATCGTCGTGCGTCTGGGCCAAGTGTTGCGCCATGACGATGTGCCCGGCTTGCACTTCAAAATGCCGTTTCTCGATAAGACGCGTTATTTCGATTCGCGCATCTTGACGCTCGATTTCGATCCGCAGCAGGTTTTGACGATCGAGAAGAAGTACGTGTTGGTCGACTCGTTCGTCAAATGGCGTATCGTCGATCCGCTCAAATTTTACGTAACGGCGGAAGGGTCGGAAGCCGGCGCGCGGTCGCGGTTGCGGCCGATTATGGAGAGCGGATTGATCGACGAGTTCGGTAAACGCACCTTGCAGGGGGCGGTTTCCGCCGATCGGTCCGGCATCATGGAAGATCTGCGGCAGAAGGCGGATAAAGCCGCGCGTGACCTTGGACTCGAAGTGGTCGATGTGCGCGTACAGCGGGTCGATCTTCCCGAGAAGGTGAGCGTCTCGGTTTACGAACGCATGCGCGCCGAGCGCGCCCGCATCGCCTTCGAATATCGAGCGAAGGGTGCGGAGGAGGCTGAGAAAATTCGCGCCGATGCCGAGCGCCAGCGCGAGGTACTGTTGGCCGATGCCTATCGAAACGCAGAAACGATGCGTGGCGAGGGCGAGGGCCGTGCTACCACGATATATGCCGATGCCTACGGACGGTCACCGGAATTCTTTTCGCTTTATCGCAGCCTGAATGCCTACAAGGAAAGTTTTAGAAAGAAGGACGATGTGTTGATCGTCGACCCCAGCTCAGACTTCTTCCGCTACATGAAGAAGCCAACGCGATAGTTCGACTCTAAGGCGATTCCGTTCGAATGTTGCACGATCTCGCAGTTGCATTGGCATTGGTGCTGGTGCTTGAAGGGCTGCTGCCGTTCGCCAGCCCGCCGATGTTGCGGCAGGCGCTCGACGCCATGAGCCAGCTGACGGATTCCCAGTTGCGCCTAATGGGTTTTGTGAGCATGCTGCTCGGTGTGCTATTGCTGTTCCTCGTCAACCCTTAACGCCATGGCCCCCAAAGACCGCTGGTTATTGCCCGAAGGTATCGAAGAGACGTTGCCGCTTGAGGCGCGTCGGCTCGAAGCCATGCGCCGTGTCATCCTCGATTTGTTCGACCGTTGGGGCTATGCGCTGGTGATGCCGCCGCTGATTGAATATCTCGAGTCGCTTCTGACTGGGGTTGGCGGCGACATGGATCTGCAAACTTTTAAGGTGACGGATCAGCTAACCGGCCGTCTGATGGGCATTCGTCCCGATATGACGCCGCAAGCGGCACGCATCGACGCGCACTACCTGAAACGTTCGCATGCGGTTCGTCTGTGCTACCTCGGCCCGGTGTTGCGCACGCGGCCGAACGAACTGGCCGGTTCGCGCGAGCCGTTGCAGCTCGGGGCCGAGCTGTTCGGCCACAGTGGGCCGGCGAGCGATGCCGAAGTGATTAGCCTGATGGCGGCGACATTGACGTTAGCGGGTATCGAGCGGCCGCATATCGATTTGGCCCACGTCGGCGTATTCGGCGGATTGGCGGCAGCGGCGGGTCTGGATGCAGAGCGAAAGGGCGAGTTGCTCGACGCCTTGGAGCGTAAGGCGCGCAGCGAAGTCGAGACATTGTTGGCGGGTTGGTCGGTCGCGACCGACGATCGTCGGCGGTTATTGGCGTTGCTCGAGCTGAACGGCGATGTCGACGTGCTGGCCCGCGCTCGTGCGCTCTATGCGCCGATCGCGCCGGTGCTCGCGGCGATCGAAAATCTAGAGGCAGTCGCACAGCAAGTGCACCGGTTGGCGCATGGGTTGGAATTGCACTTCGACCTGGCCGAGCTCGGTGGTTATCACTATTACACCGGCACGATGTTCGCCGCCTTCGTTCCCGGGCAAGGGCAAGCGATCGCTAAAGGCGGTCGCTACGACGGTATCGGTCGGGCATTCGGCCGCGACCGCGCCGCTACCGGCTTTAGCGCCGACTTGCGCAAGTTGCTGAAGATTGGCCGTGTACCGGATATATCGGTAACGGGCATACTAGCGCCGGCGACGGACGATGCTGCCTTGATTGCCGAGATTGCTCGGTTGCGGGCGGCTGGCGAGCGCGTTGTCCAACAATTGCCGGGCGATACCGGCACCGGCAGTGACCACGGATGTGAACGTCGATTGGCGCCGAAGAACGGCCAATGGCGCATTGAACCCATTAAATCTTGATCGTCCGCTCGGGCGATTTCCCCCAAAGGTAGCTATGGCTAAGAACGTTGTGATCGTCGGCACTCAGTGGGGTGACGAAGGCAAAGGCAAGATCGTCGATTTATTGACCGACCGGGTACACGCGGTCGCGCGTTTTCAGGGCGGACACAACGCCGGCCATACGCTCGTTATCGGCGGCAAGAAGACGGTATTGCATCTGATTCCATCGGGCATCCTGCGCGACAACGTCATGTGCTTGATCGGCAACGGCGTGGCATTGTCACCGGCGGCACTATTTACCGAAATCGAAGAGCTCGAAGGCAACGGCGTCGCCGTCACACCGCGGCTGCGCATTAGCGAATCGTGCCCCTTGATCCTGCCGTATCACGCCGCGCTCGACGTCGCCCGCGAACGCGCCCTCGGCGGTCGCGCCATCGGCACCACCGGCCGCGGCATCGGCCCGACGTACGAAGACAAAGTCGGGCGGCGCGCAGTGCGCGTGCTCGACTTGCTCGATCCGGCGGTGTTGCGAAGCAAGCTCGAGAGCGTGATGGATTTTCACAACTTTGTGCTCGAACACTACTTGAAAGCCGATCGGGTCGATGTCGAACGCACGTATGACGAAGCGTTGGCCTATGCCGAACGCATGCGCCCCTTGATCGCCGACGTTCCCGAGCTGCTCGACGGTTATGCGCGCACCGGCAAGTCGGTGTTGTTCGAAGGCGCGCAAGGCACGTTCCTTGATATTGACCACGGCACCTATCCGTTCGTCACGTCGTCGAACACTTGCGCCGCTAACGCCGCCCTCGGCACCGGCGTCGGCCCGAGCGGCGTCGGCTTCGTGCTCGGCATCACCAAGGCTTACACGACCCGCGTCGGTGCCGGCCCGTTCCCGACCGAGCTCAACGACGAATGCGGTGAATTTCTATCGCGCCGCGGCCACGAGTTCGGTGCCACCACCGGTCGGCGGCGTCGCTGCGGTTGGTTCGATGCGGTGGCGGTACGGCGGGCAGTGCAGCTGAACGGCGTCGACGGCCTGTGCATCACCAAGCTCGACGTGCTCGATGGTCTCGACACGGTCCGCATCTGCGTCGCCTATCAATACCGCGGTGAACGGCGCCACACGCCGCCGAGCGGGGCGGATGCGATGTCACAGTGCGTGCCGATCTACGAAGATCTACCGGGCTGGAAAGAATCGACGCTCGGCGTGACGCGCAAAGACCGGTTGCCGGCGAACGCGCAGCGCTATCTCGCGCGGGTGGAGGAATTGAGTAGAGCGCCGATCGATCTGATTTCGACCGGCGCCGATCGCGACGAGACCATCGTCTTGCGGCATCCGTTCGAGTAAGGTCGTCGCTAAGAGTCGCTCCACTTGGCGGTGTAAGAACTGTCATTGTTTTTGTCCCACTGCCGTACGCCCATGGAGTCCACTCGTAATTTGCCGTTGCTGGCCTGAACACCAGAAACCGTGGGCGTCGCGATGGCAGTGAAACCGCAGGAAAATGTCGTGCAGCCGGACGCGTTTGTCAGACCGTCGATAGTGCCGGCGGTTAATGACAGGGTGTAGTAACCGTTACCACTTGATGTAGAAGTCAGACCGAGGATCGAATCCGCGTTATCGGCGGCAGTACCGCAGCTGCGTGTGCCGTTCGGTGTTTTGGCGTAGTAGCTGCACTGCGAATAGTATTTTTCTTGCAAGCCGGCGACCTGCGCCAGAATTAATTGCGCGTCCGATCTACGCGACTTCTTCATTTGATTCTGGTAGCTCGGAAAGGCAATGGCGGCCAGGATGCCGATGATTACCACGGTGATCATCAACTCAATTAGCGTAAATCCGTGCTGCCCACCGTGTTGATTCTCCGTTGATCGAACGGTTCGATGCATGGCGTTTCGTTCCTCACTCGTTGCAATAATCCGTGTTGTTATCGCTACTCTTCGTACCAGAACGTCTTAAACCTCGGCAATTGACTATTGATGTTCGGGCGCGCCGCGCCGCCGCTAGTACCGACGAGGCTGGTTACGCCGCCCTCGCGGATGACGATTACGGTTTCCGATGGGATACCGCCGCCAAGATTGTAGGACCGTTCGCTGGTCGATATGGTGCCGTCGGCATTAAAGTCGACGGCTGCCGTCGCATTTAAATAGTTTAGGCCATAAATTTTGGCGAGTCCTTCGCTCGAGGAGCAGGTCAGGGTCGCATTAACGTCGTTTGCCGGCGTATAAGTCGTGGCGAATAGAACACCGTCGAAGATCACGGGTTTCGCCAAGCCTTTTTCGCCGACCCACGGCCAAGTGGCGGGTGCACCGTTAGGCGCCGATCCCGATTCTTTGAGATCGATATACCAACCTTTCCCGGCCTTGATAGAGGTCAGCGCGGCCGTATAGCCAGCGTTGGCCGCGTCCTGTAGAACGTTGCTTGTGGCGTCATATAGGTTGGAATCCTTCAGCGGCGAGCTCGGCAGGCTAGGGCTTGCGACCGCATATGAGTCGATTTTGTAGTCGCGGAAAGCGTAGATGCGGTTTTTCACGGGTGTCGATCCTGCGGTTAGCAGATCGACCGGATCCTCGCGGTCGCCACTGGTGATTGCCACTAAATCATATTTCGCCTCGGCGATGTCCTCATATTGGTTGTCGTTCACCTGGGTGACATCCGGCGGATAAAAGAATTTGCGCCGATCATAATCATTGATGCCAGTACAGTTCGAACGAGTCGGGCTGGGGGTGGAGGCCGACGGCGTGCAACCGACGTCGGCAAATACGAAGCCGGTGGTGTTGCCGTTGCTGTTCGATTTCAACGTCGAGCCGAGATCGATACGCCACAGTTGGCCGCCTGTGTCACCGACGTAGATGCGGTCGATTTCGCCATCGTGGTTCGAATCCATCAACGCTAGATCCGATGCGATACTGAATTTCATAGCGCTTAAGGTTTTCGTCGGCGTATTACCGGCAGAGTCGTTACCATCGCTGGCCCACCACAGCCGCGCGCCCGTTAGCGGATCGACAATATAGATGGCGTTGCCGATTTTGCTGGTTGCCGTGACCGCCGCCTGTACCGGCATCACGTCATCTTCCAACGGATCATAACCGCCGCCAAAAATCAAAACGGTTTCCGCCGAGTTGTCGTCGGTATCGCAATCCGCGCCGCTGCAACCGTAACGAATACGGGCGACGGCTGGCTTCGACCAGGTTTGCGCCAACTTAAGGTAGCTACTATCGACACCACCCCGTATCACCCACATAAGCTTCGGCGTGATACCGGTAACCGAACTCCGATCCGTCAGCGTGGCCGACGGGGTCACGTCAAACGCATAGATGTTTTTGCCACCGCGTCGCATGCCGATATACATATAAACTTTGTCGTCCGGTGGTTCGATTTTGCCATCGTTGTCAGCGTCGGTGATCAAGAATGTTGCGGTGCCGTCGACACCATAAAGATGGTCGCCGACAGCGTCTTGAGAGGTGGTGTATTCGATCGATGACAACAGCTCGCTCGGAATGAATGCCCATTCTTCCTGGCCGTTGTAATCGTTGACCATACGTACGGCGCCGTCATTGGATGAGTAAAAGAGTTTGATAATGGGATCCGCGCTGGTGCCGCCGTAGGTAATGGCGACGGGTCGGCTGTGCAAAGGATCGGAGTGTACCCAGCGCGTGTCGGTAATTAAGCTATCGGCATCGCTGTCATACGAATCGGTACCCAAGATCCAGTTGAGGAGGTTGGTAACGTTTGTGGTATCGGTCGCATTGGTTGACGCCGAGCTGCCACTCGTATCAGCGATGCCGAGAATGGTGGGATTATTAATGGCGGTATCGTAGATCGTATTGCCGGTGGTATTGCCGATCCGCACCAGCGTCGCCGGACTTGTCGACGACAGACCCGAATAACTCCCCAGATAGGTATAAACCTTGCGTGACGCTGGCGCCGGGATTTGACTGCCGGCACCGCCGAGCGCGACCGTGCCGCCATCGGCGCTGGTGGTCCAATAACTGGTTGATGTGTCCTTAATACGTTGCGTGACGGAATCGATGGCCGGCGTGCCATCCTTGTCGACCACTTCGCCGAACGTACATGTGGCATTCGTGGTGTCGGCGCAGAGCTTGAACTTCTTAACGTTGCCGTCCCAGAACTGCGTGTTCGACGGCTTAAACAGCGCGAAGTAAACCTCGTCGCGGTTGAACAATTTGTTGAACGCATTGACCGACAGTGCCGGTGCGGCGAACGAACTATTGGTCGTCTGGATTTCCACCAAGGCCGCTTGTAAGGCGCTCGTGAGGGTCGGGCTGTTGGTGGCCGTGTAATAACGGCCGTGGCCGTTATTGGCGGTGTCCTGCAGGAGTTGCGAACCGTCGATGTCTTTTTGCCCGTCGCTGGTCGATGAGTCCGAGCTCAAGGAAAAACCGACGGTATAAGTGATGACGCGTTGGCTGTTGGCGAGGTCGGTGTTACTGATCAAGTCGTTGTTATACATCCAGCGCGCGAGCTCATCCATTTTGCTCGAGTTGCCGTAGGTGTAGGCCGCGTTGAACGAACCGATACTGCTGAGGCTGCTAATTAGCGTATCGGCATCGGTGTCATCGGACCCTGACATCCACGGATTGCCGCCCGTAATCAGAATGATGTAGGCCTGCTGACAGGTATAGAGGAACGGCGTTTTGTACGTGCCGTCGGCATCTTTTGCGCCGGTATCGGCTGCCGGTGTCGGTGACGGTGTTGGATATCCGTACCTCGGCAACTCGCCGGCTAAATATAACTTTGCTTCATAAAACGTTTCCGCTAGCGGTCGGCCGATAGTCGTCAGTGTGGCATCGTCGCATGCGGTGGGCACAGGAGCATTGGCCGGATTACATACATCCGTCGTTTTCCAACCGTCCGCCGGAATGCTATTGGGATAGGGGCGCGGAGCGATGGCGTCGATCGCTGTTTTAATGCTGGTCGCAGTACTACCGATGGCCTTGGCGACATAACCGCCGTGCGGCGTGGTGCTGTTGCTGTTAAACAGCATCAGCCCAAAGTTAACGCCGGGGTTGGAATCGATAATGTCTTTGGCAACACCCTGGGCGACGCTGAGCTGTGTCGCCGACGTCGTGGTGGTGTTAGTCAGATAGTTGAGGTAGTTGCCGGTATATACGGTGATTGTGGTGAAGCCGCCGGTGTATCTTGGGCTGCTCGATACATAAATGTGGGTGTTCTTTTTAAGATATTTGTAGCTCGCGTTTGCCTCGGTGGCGGCGTTGCCGGTATTGTCGTCCTCGTTGCATTCCAATACCGCGGTACGCGTGTCGGTGCTGCTGATCGTCGACCAATCGGCGGTACCACCGGCGCTGATCGCGCCACCTATGGTCGCTGTTTTTCCGGTCAGCGGCGTGGTCACATTGTTATACCAAGGAAGACCGGCGGAATAGCATTTGTTGTTGGCCTTCTCGAAATATTGGTTGGCATAAGTCGTAGCCGACGATGGTGTTGTTTGCGCACCTTGTATCCAATAAATCCTATCGCTTACAAAGGTAGTGCCGGCACCTTCGTAGGTGTATGTCGTAGCCGCGCTGTAAACGGCAGGGGTGGAAATGTAGGTGCCGGCCGCTCTCGATGAATTGCCCAAGATGATCAGCACGTTTGGCGCATCGTTGCGCGACACCGACGGCGGCTCCAGATAAATATCGGTGTCTAACGAAAAGCCGGATGCCGCGTATCCAGCGAGCGCGGCAGTACCCAGAGCAATGAGCGTACGTTTGAGGATCATTTCGATACCCCTTATTCGGATTTATTAACGATCTGGCTGACGCCCTGATGTAAGGTAGTCTTGGCACTGGTCGTGCTAACCGCGCCGACGCTGCTCTGATCGAAATTGGCGGAGTCGAAATTGACGGCGCTATAGCCGCTGCCGCGGGTCGGCGCGGCAAACGACAAGAATTCGGTCGTAACGGCGGCGCTGGTCTGAGCGCCGCCGCTACCAAAAGTAAAGTTGTTATTTACGGCTTGGTAAAGGTCGAAGCTACCGGCGGTGTTAATGGCCTTATTTAAGCCCGATTCCGCCGCCTCGAAGGCGCGTTGCGTGTCTTGAATGCTGCGCGCCATTACCGCTTGAACCGAGCTGGTGCCCATCGCCGATATGCCTAAGACGGTCAGTACGAGCAGTAGGATCAGCGCCATCGCCAAGGCAACGCCGCGCTGGCGCTTATCAATAGAACAGTGATAACGGGTGATTGGAACAGTGATGCGAGTGGTGCGTGGCGTGGTCATTGGCGGTTCCGCAACGTTACGGTGTTTCGGAAAATGCGGCGTTCGTATTTATCGTTTTGCGCCGCACTGAAGTTAGTTTCATTAGCGCCATCGCCGTCGACGTCATAGCCCGTCGTCGTATCTAAGAAGGCACCGTGTGTGGTATTGCCGCTGTCGGTGTTGGCCAGGGTGCGAGCGAGCAAACCGACACGGACGCTAACGACGTTGTCCCAGTTGCCGACAGCGCTCGCCTTGCGATAAACATCGGGGACCTTGTCGCCGTTGGTCGTATCTTCGCCATACAGCAGCTCGAGATCTTCGATGCCGGCCGCCAATTCCTCGGTCTGGGCGCCGGCGGAGTTGACGGTTTGGCGGTATAACGACCAACCGGCGGTGGTGCTTGGGGCGATGTAATACATGGCGTAGTAATACTTGGAAATTTTGGCATCGCCCTCAAAGATCTTGCCCAAATCCTTAGTGGAGTTGCCCGGCGTTGAGCCGCCGGTGTTATGGACGATGGTGCCGCCATTCGGATCGCTAGGGCCGGTAATTTGAAAAATCGCACCGGCGCTGCAGTCGTGGATAAACACGATATCGCCTACCGCAAGGCCGCTACCGCCAGGGGTATGAAGTGCCGCTGAGGTGTTCGGCATAAACGGTGAATCGATGGTTGTCGATATGCCTGGGTCGAGATACCGAACCGTGAACGCATCTGTGCCAGTACGCATAGTGGTCGGCGGGGCGACCGCCGGGCTCGCTGTCGGATACCAGTTACTCTTGCTTTCGGATCCTTGGATCGGATCGCTAGTATCGTAGCTGCCGCCAGCGGCGGATTGGTTCAACGTATTGGTAATGGCCGTTATGTCGTCGGCGCAACCGTAATAACCGGCCATCCGTAGATCGCGCACCATTTTCTGCATGGCGAAGCGAGCATTTTCTTGCAACCGTGCGAGACTGTCCTGCACGACATAATTCTTTTTGCTGTCGACAAAAAGACTGGTGGCAGCGCCCAACACGATTAAGCCGATTACCATCGCTACCATTAGTTCGACGAGACTGAAGCCGGCTGTTGGAACCTTGGCGCGTTTCATAATTCGATCACCCACGACTGGCTCATCGACAGCTCGCGTTCCATCCAGCGAATGACGATGGTGTACTCGTTACCGCTTTTGCTGATCGTCGATTTATCGCTCGCCGCCGGCAGTATGCGCGCTTGTTCTTCGTACCATTTACCAAGGTCATAAAGCGCGAGGTTACTGGTGCTGCATGTCACGTCGACGTCAGCGCAATTACAAGCGCCGTCGTTGCCACTGCAACCGCTATAGCTGGTGATTTTCGTAGTAGCGGCGGTTGTCGTCGCTACGGTGTAAGACCCGCTGCTAGCGGCAGCCGGATTGGCACGCATACGATCAATAATTTCGTAAGCGAATATCGATGCCTGGGTTCGCAGGTAAGCGTCGGTATTCGATTGCATGCCTTGCACCTGCATCATCGCCAGGCCGAGCAAACCAATCGACAACACGAGTACCGACACCAGCACTTCGATCAAGCTGGTCCCGGTGTTGTAGTTGCGAAGGGTGGACATGGTCAGCAGGTTCCTGACGTCAGCGCGTGTTGCCCCGAGGTGCTGACGGTAACGACTTTCTTTTTGCTTACCGCCGAATTGCAGACGGTGTAGGTCGCCGACGCGGTTGCCTGGCCTTGGCGGTCGTAAACAATGGAGTTGCTGGAAGTGGTAATGGCGGTGCTTGATCCCAAGCTATCGTAACGGCGGATCAAGACATCGCCGGTGCTCCAGCTGTTGCTGTTGTCGAGATCGGCAAACACGATCCAGCCGTTGTCCCAGGTGCCGGTGGTTACGCAAGTTGTGCCGCCGCCCGATTTACAAACGACGGCGTTAAATCCGCGCTTTAGTGCTTCCGAGCGGGCAAGCGATAAGCTGCTGACAAAGTCGTTGGTCGTGCTGGCGAGCCGATTGGCATTGATGATGGAGCGCATGCTGGGTATGGCGACGGTGCCTAAAATAACGGCGATGGCGAGCGTCATCATCAGCTCTACCAATGTAAAGCCGCGTACCCGGCGAATAGTCGATACTCGCGAGTGACGGCGTAAGAAGGTTTTTTGCCCAAGCCCCATTCGTTCCTGCCTAGCTGACTGACGTCAATCTGTTGTGTTTGCCATACCAAGCTGCAAGTCCCGTTCCACCTCGATTACCCGAAGTGAACGGTTAAGCGGAATTAAGTAGCACCGTTTATTTTGTTTACAACGCGCCGGGGATTCGTGAGATATGTGGAAGGACGCCGTGTCGGCAAACCGACATCAGCGCGTCGAAAAGCCGACGGTTCGACGCGCTGATTGTCGTTGCGCGGAGGCCGAGCGCCGAATTTGGGCGACGCTAGTGTCCCGGTAAGCGGGGAGTACCGGACGAGATCGAGCCGAATCGATAGATCGAGAAACGACGATGCGTGTTACGGGAACGCACGAAAGACTCGCCGCGCCGAAAAGCGTGCAGACTTTTTCGTCTACGCTCGCTTCTATTTAGGGTCGCGCGCGGTGATAATCTGGTACCGAGGAGAGGACTTGAACCTCCACGGGGTTTCCCCCACTAGAACCTGAATCTAGTGCGTCTACCAATTCCGCCACCTCGGCAAGAAACGTCGCGAGAAAAGCGACGGTTTCGAGCGGAGGCGCACTGTACCGAGAGCCTAAATTCATGTCAACGCAAGACCGGTCGCCCAAGGGCGACCCCATGGCAGAACGCGAAGCCGCCAAATACGAATTTCCCGTGCCTAGCCGCGAGGCAATATTGGCGCTATTGAACGAGCGCGGCGAACCACTGTCGTTTGAAGAAATTGCCGCGGCACTGAACGTCGAGGGCGAGCGCGACGGCGAGGCATTCGAGCGGCGGTTGCGGGCGATGGAGCGCGACGGCCAGCTGTTCAAGAATCGCCGCCGGCTCTATGGGCTGCCGGACAAAATGGACCTGGTACGCGGGCGTGTCATCGGCCATGCCGACGGCTTCGGCTTTCTGGTGCCGGACGACGGCGGCGACGATCTGTTCCTGGCGCCGCGCGAGATGCGCAAGGCGCTGCACGGCGATCGCGTGTTGGCATGTGTGACCGGTCTCGACCAGCGCGGCCGGCGCACCGGCTCGATCGTCGAGATGCTCGAGCGCACGCACAAGACCATCGTCGGCCGCTACGTCGCCAAAGATCGTACCGGCTTCGTTGCGCCGTCTGACAAGCGCATCGCCCAAGACATCGTCATCCCGACCGGCTCGGAGGCAAACGCCAAAGACGGCCAGATCGTAGTCGCCGAAATCGTGCAGCAACCGACGTTGCGCAGCGGCCCGGTGGGACGCGTGGTCGAGGTGTTGGGCGATCACATGGCGCCGGGCATGGAGATCGAAGTCTCGATCCGTGCGCACAACATTCCACACGAGTGGCCGGACGCGGTGCTCGACGAGGCCGGGCATTTCGGTACTGAGGTGCCGGCCAATGCGATCGCCGACCGCGCCGATCTGCGCCACGTGCCGCTCGTAACCATCGACGGCGAAGACGCGCGCGATTTCGACGACGCGGTGTACTGCGAGCCCGACGGCAAAGGCTGGCGCTTGATTGTCGCGATCGCCGACGTCGCCCATTACGTGCGCCCCGACAGCGCCCTCGACCGCGAGGCTTATGCTCGCGGCAACTCGGTGTATTTCCCGCAGCGCGTCATCCCGATGTTGCCGGAGGTGTTGTCGAATGTATTGTGCTCGATCAACCCGAAGGTCGACCGGCTGTGCATGGCGTGCGAAATGCACATCGGCCCGCGCGGCGAGATTCGCAAGCACCGATTCATGGAAGCCGTCATGCGCTCGGCGGCGCGGCTGACCTACACCAAGGTCGCCGCCATCCTGGTGGACCGCGATCCGACATTGCGGCGCGAGTACGAGGCGCTGGTCGCGCCGCTGGAGCAGCTGTACGCGCTATATAAGGTGTTGCACGCCGCGCGCCAGCAGCGCGGGGCGGTGGACTTCGAAATCCCGGAGACCCGCATCGTCTTCGACGAGCAACGCAAGATCAGCAATATCGTACCGCTGCATCGCAACGACGCGCACAAGCTCATCGAAGAATGCATGCTGGCGGCGAACGTCAGCGCCGCCGAACTATTGAAGAAGCACAAGATACCGGCGCCGTATCGTATCCACGAAGGACCGACCGAAGAGAAGCTGACCGACCTGCGCGCCTTCCTGTTCGAGCTCGGTCTCAATTTGGGCGGCGGTGACGCGCCGAAGGCGCAGCACTACGCCAAGTTGCTGGCGTCGGTGCAGCAGCGGCCCGATGCGCGGCTCATTCAAACCGTGTTGCTGCGCAGCTTGAGCCAGGCGCACTACAGTCCGGACAACGTCGGCCACTTCGCGCTCGGTTTCGAGAACTACGCGCACTTTACTTCGCCGATCCGGCGCTATCCCGATCTCCTGGTGCACCGCGCGATCAAGGACATTCTCCGCCGCCAGTCGCATCCGGTGTCGATCGACCTTGCGCGCCAGCAGGGCGATCACTGCTCGATGACCGAACGCCGCGCCGATGACGCGACGCGCGAGGTCAACAAATGGCTCAAGACCGAATTCATGATGGACCGCATCGGCGAGGAGTTCGACGGTATCATCTCCGGCGTCACCGGCTTCGGCATCTTCGTCGAGCTCAACGAGGTCTATGTTGACGGATTGGTGCATGTGACGGCGTTGGGCAACGATTATTTCCATTTCGATGCCCCCAAACATCGGTTGGTGGGCGAACGTACGCATCAGACGTTTCGCTTGGGCGATCCGCTTCGCGTGCGCGTCGTCCGCGTCGATCTGGACGAGATGCGCATCGACTTCGAGCTCGTCGGCAAATCGGCCGCACCGACGAAAGAAAAAGAAAGCGGTGGTCGTGCTAATAATCGGCGGACCGCTAAACGCGCTGGCAAGAAGAGTCGTACATCGCGCCGCAAGCGCGCCTAACCTATGACAGAAGAAATTATTGGCGGTCTGCACGCCGTACTGACCGCGATCAAAGAGAATCCTGAACGCATCGCCGGTCTTTGGATCAGTTCCGATCGCGCCGATCAACGCATTGGTGAAGTATTGGCGGCGGCACAAACGGCGAATATCAAATTCCAACGCGTTCCGCGCGCCAAGCTTGATGACCTTGCCGGCGAGCTTCGGCATCAGGGTGTGGTAGCCCGGTTGCGGGTGGCGCCGGTCGGCAATGAAGCGGATTTGGCCGTGTTCCTGAAGGCGTTGCCGGATCAGCCGCTGTTGCTGGTGTTGGATGGGGTACAAGATCCGCACAATCTTGGCGCTTGTTTGCGGGTGGCGGATGCCGCCGGCGTGCATGCGATCATTTTGCCGCGCGACAAGTCGGCGCCGTTGAGCGCCGTTGCCCGGCGGGCCGCCTGTGGGGCTGCCGAAACGGTTACCTTATTCGAAGTGGTCAATCTGGCGCGGTCGCTACGCCTTATTAAGGATGCCGGGGTCTGGTTGGTAGGAGCCAGCCACGACGCGCCAGAGACGCTCTACGGCACCGATCTGAAGGGACCAATGGCGTTTGTTCTGGGTGGGGAAGGCCAGGGGTTACGGCGCCTGACGCGTGAGCACTGCGACATACTGGTCCGGATCCCGATGGCCGGTACGGTACCGAGCCTTAACGTATCAGTCGCTACCGGTATCTGCCTGTTCGAGGCCATGCGGCAACGGGGTGGTGGTAGCTGAAGAGAGTATGCGGGTTTAATCACGCCTTTTGCCCGCGGCCTCACCACATATTGTGTTGAGATCAGCGCTGGATGTGATTAGAATGCCCGCCCTTATCCGCCCCGTTTCGTCTTTGGGAGCGGCCGTTTCACTCCTTGCCTTACCGCCTATGCCATGCGCTGGTGTCGGAAGGCTACATCCGTGAGGAGTAGTACATGCGTCATTACGAAGTCGTGTTTCTGGTTCATCCGGACCAGAGCGAGCAAGTGCCTGCCATGATCGAGCGTTATCGTACGCTCATCGAAAACGGCAAAGGTGCGATCCACCGTCTCGAAGACTGGGGCCGCCGTCAGCTCTCGTATCCCATCGCCAAGGTTCACAAGGCCCATTACGTCCTGTTCAACATCGAATGCTCGCTGGAAACCCTGCGCGAGCTCGAATCCGCTTTCAAATTCAACGACGCCGTGCTGCGCTCGTTGATCATCAAGCGCGATGCGGCCGTTACCGCGCCGTCGCCGCTGGTGAAGGAGAAGGAAAAGGAAGAGGGCGCCAAGACCAGCGCGCCGTCCGAAATCGCACCGTCAGACGACGTAGGCAGCGAAGAGCGCCCGTCGGATACCGTTTAAGGAGCCGCCATGTCGCGCTTTTTCCGTCGTAAGAAATATTGCCGGTTCACCGCCGAGAAAATCACCGAGGTCGATTACAAAGACCTCGCCATGCTGAAGTCGTTCGTGACCGAGACCGGCCGCATCATTCCGAGCCGCAACACCGGCACCAAAGCGCGCTATCAGCGTCAATTGAGCACCGCCATGAAGTATGCACGTTACCTGGCGCTCATTCCGTACTGCGATAGCCACTAGGCGCTAGGGGAAATCCAATGGAAGTTATTTTGCTCGAAAAAATCCGTAACCTCGGGGTCCTTGGCGACCAGGTGAAAGTGAAGTCCGGCTTCGCCCGCAATTTCCTGATTCCGTACGGCAAAGCGGTCGTCGCCACCAACGAGAACAAGGCGCAGTTCGAAGCGCGCCGCGCCGAGCTCGAAGCGGCGCAGGCCGATGTGTTCGGCAAGGCGAAGGCGCGGGCGCAGCAGCTCGATGGCTTCACCGTGCAGATTGTGCGCAAGGTTGCCGACGACAGCAGCATGTACGGTTCGGTGACGAACCGTGACATCGCCGACGCCGTGACCGCCGCCGGCTTTGAGTTGGCGCGCGCCGAAGTGTTGTTACCGCAAGGCCCGCTAAAGACGATCGGTGATCATGAAATCGCCATCGCTCTGCACGCCGAAGCCGGCGCCAAGATCATCGTTTCGGTGGTCGGCGAATCGTAAGATAGAGGTCCTCCTCCATCGGCCGGCCGTAAGGTCGGTCGATGGGGCGAATCATTTTTTTAGCGGGAGGAGCCGATGCCGGTTGACGCTCTCAAAGTACCGCCCCAGTCTATTGATGCCGAGCAGTCTGTGCTCGGTGCTTTGCTCCTTGATAATCAACGTTGGGATTCGATCGCTGATCGCATCAGCGGTGACGATTTTTATCGACGCGAGCATCGCCTCATCTTCAGCGCCATTTCCGCGCTGTCGGAAGAAAGCAGCCCGGCCGATGTCATCACAGTTTCCGAGCGGATGGAACAAACCGGTGAGCTCGAGAGCGCCGGTGGCCTTGCCTATCTCGGTTCGCTCGCCAACAACACGCCGAGTGCGGCCAACATCGTCGCTTATGCCGACATCGTCCGTGAGCGGTCGATTTTGCGGCAGCTGCTCAACGCCGCGCGTGACATCAGCGACACCGCCTACAGTCCCGACGGCCGCACCGCCAGTGAAGTGCTCGATCTCGCCGAGAAGCGCATTTTCGATATCAACGAGCAGAGCGCCAAACGGCGTGGCGGTTTCGAGCGCATCTCGTCGATTCTGACCAAAACCGTCGACCGCATCGACGAGCTATATCGCCGGCAAGGTTCGATCACCGGTGTCTCCACCGGCTTCACCGATCTCGACGATAAAACCTCCGGCCTGCAACCGTCCGACCTCATTATCATCGCCGGTCGCCCGTCGATGGGTAAAACCACGCTTGCCATCAACATGGCCGAGAATGCCGCCGTCGGTCACGGTGTGCCGGTGGCGATCTTCAGTATGGAAATGCCGGGCACGCAGCTCGCTATGCGTATGATGGCGTCGCTCGGCCGCATCAACTCGCACCGACTGCGCACCGGTAAGCTCGAAGACGAAGATTGGCCGCGGCTGACGTCGGCGGTGACATTGCTGAGTGACGCCAAAATTTTTATCGACGATACGCCGGCGCTGACGCCGATGGAGCTGCGCGCCCGTGCGCGCCGCATCAAGCGCGAACATGGCTTGGGGATGATCATCGTCGACTACTTGCAGCTCATGCAGGGCGGTGAGGGCGTCGCCGAAAATCGTGCGACCGAAATCTCGGCGATCACGCGCTCGCTCAAAAGTCTGGCAAAGGAACTCGAGGTGCCGCTGATCGCGATGTCGCAGCTGAATCGTAGCTTGGAGCAGCGTACCGACAAGCGACCGGTGATGTCGGACTTGCGCGAATCCGGTGCGATCGAGCAGGACGCCGACGTCATCCTATTTATTTATCGTGACGAGGTTTACAACGACGAGAGCCCGCAAAAGGGCACCGCCGAAATTATCATCGGCAAGCAACGTAACGGCCCGATCGGCAAGATCACGCTGACCTTCCTCGGCGAATATACCAAGTTCGAAAACTACGCCAGCGGCAGATTCCAGGATTACGAATGACCCGACCGGCGCGCGCGCTGCTCGACGCGCAGGCGCTTCTCCACAATCTGGCGCAAGTCCGCAGCCGTGCGCCAAGCTCCAAAGTCATGGCGATCGTCAAGGCGAATGCATACGGTCACGGATTGGTATGGGCCGCGCAAACGCTGCGCGACGCCGATGCATTGGGTGTCGCCTCGATCGACGAAGCGTTACAGCTTCGCCAAGCCGGTATACGCCAGCCGATCACCTTGCTCGAAGGATTTTTCCAGATCGATGAGTTGCCGCTGATCGCGCAACACGATCTCGCGCCGGTTATTCATCATCCGACTCAGCTGCAAGCGCTGGAAGCGGCAAACGGTATCGCCCCGTTGACCGTGTGGCTCAAGATCAATACCGGCATGAACCGCATCGGTTTCGACGTTGTCGCCGCGGCCGATGCGTTAGCGCGGTTGCAACGTTGCCGCCAGGTGCGTGAAGTGCGGGTGATGTCGCACTTCGCCAATGCCGACGACACGCTCGATGTTACGACGCAGGAACAGCTCAAGCGGTTCTTGGCGTTCGTAAACGGCACGGACCTCGCCGGCAGCATCGCCAACTCCGCCGGTATCGCCGGTTGGCCGGCCAGCCATCTCGATTGGGTGCGCCCGGGCATCATGCTCTACGGCGGCTCGCCGCTCGCACAAAAATCAGCACAAGATCTAAACCTACAGCCGGTAATGACACTGACAACGGCGCTGATCGCGGTCAGTTCTCGTAACGCCGGCGACGGTATCGGTTACGGTGGTGGTTATCGTTGTCCCGAAAACATGCCGGTTGGTGTTGCCGCTATCGGTTACGGCGACGGCTATCCACGGCGGGCCGCCAACGGCACGACAGTGCTAGTGAACGGCAAGCGCGCATCCCTGATTGGCCGAGTATCGATGGACATGATCACCATCGATCTCCGCACACAGCCAGACGCGCGCGTCGGCGATCCCGTCGTGCTCTGGGGTGTCGGTCTCGCCGCCGACGAAGTCGCTGCGAGTGCCGGTACGATCAGTTACGAGTTGTTCTGCCAAGTCACACCACGCATACCGCGCGTGCCGCTGTAACGTCGATGTGCCAAGGACGATAAAATAAAGAGCAATGGCAAAGGCGAAGACGGTTTTTACCTGCAATGAATGCGGGGCGACCGCGCCGCAATGGGCTGGGCAATGCACGGCTTGCGGTGCCTGGAACCGCATGACAGAGACCTTACTCGAGCCGTCGCCGACGCGTGGGCGACGTGGCGTCGCTGGTCCTGTCATCGGTACGCAATCGCTCGACTCGATCGTTCCCGAGCGTATTACCCGTCTCGCTACCGGCCTTAGCGAGCTCGACCGCGTGCTCGGCGGCGGACTGGTGCCGGGTTCGGTGGTGTTGATCGGCGGCGATCCGGGTATCGGTAAGTCGACGTTGTTGACCCAAGCGCTCGCCGAAATCGGCCGCCGCGCGCGCGTGCTCTATGTCAGCGGCGAAGAATCGGCCGATCAAATCGCGTTACGCGCACAGCGATTGAACGTCATCGGATCGGGCGCCGAAACCACGACCGGTCATGTACGGCTGCTCACCGAGAATCGCGTCGAAGATGTCATCGCCGTTGCCCGCGCCGAGCAACCGCAAGTCATCGTGCTCGATTCCATTCAAACGGTTTATACCGACGCGCTGCAGTCGGCGCCGGGCAGTGTCGCCCAGGTGCGCGAATCGGCGGCGCAGCTCGTGCGCTACGCCAAGAGTACCGGCACGGCGTTGTTCCTCGTCGGCCACGTGACTAAAGAAGGCACCTTGGCCGGTCCACGCGTGCTCGAGCACATGGTCGACGCGGTGTTGTACTTCGAAGGCGATAGCAGCAGCCAGTTTCGTATCGTCCGCGCCATTAAGAATCGCTTCGGCGCGGTCAACGAAATCGGTGTGTTCGTCATGACCGACGGCGGATTGCGTGAAGTCGGTAATCCGTCGGCAATGTTTTTGAGCCGGCAGAACGACGCGGTCCCTGGCAGCGTCGTGCTGGCGACGCAAGAGGGCACGCGGCCGCTATTGGTTGAAGTGCAGGCGTTAGTCGACGCCAGTCATCTGGCGAATCCGCGCCGCGTGTGCGTCGGCCTCGATGGCAATCGGTTGGCAATGTTGCTGGCGGTACTGCACCGCCATGGCGGTATCGCTATGTACGATCAAGACGTATTCGTCAATGTCGTCGGCGGTGTGCGCGTCCAGGAAACTGCCGCCGATCTTGCCATCATCGCCGCTGCTTGTTCGAGCCTGCGCAACCGTCCGCTCGGTAATGACCTGGTCGTGTTCGGTGAGATCGGCTTGGCCGGCGAGGTCCGGCCGGTGGCGCGCGGACAGGAACGCATCCGCGAAGCGGCCAAGCTCGGCTTTCAGCGCGTCATGATTCCGGCAGCCAACCTGCCGAAGAAAAACGAGACCGATGTAACGTTGATTCCCGTGCGCCGGCTCGACGAAGCGCTCGAGCTATTGGCGTAAAAAGCACCTTCTGCCTGTGGTTAGCACCTTATGCGCTGACGGGCGCCAGCATTGAACTTGCCATAGTCGGCGCTCGGATCGATACGCCAGAAACAGGTACCGCTGATGGCTGCCGGTGCTGACGCATAATGGTCGAACTGCATCGTATAGGGCGCGACCTGAAGACAGGGCACGCAGACTGCCGATGTAGGGGTTCGGGGAGTAAACGAACATTCCACCAACATAGTGTAAAAAACCGCAGAAAATTAATCATTGCTTGGTCCGCTGCGGGTTTATTTAGTCACTACGAGACTGCTCAGAAATCGGCAAAAAGCTGCCTATGTCGGTTCGTTGTACGGCTGCTCCCCGGACCCCAATTTCATCAAGTATAGAGAGGACTTGTTGCGGCTCACGCGCAAACGCGAAGTTACGATTTAGTGTTGCAAGCAACGCGTCGCCATCGACCGACATGGACAACCCATGTCGGTCGCATAGCACGTAAGCGCTCAATCTAGCGGGTTGACGCCCTTCCAGTAGGGCAGTGACAAACCTGCACCGCCGTATTGGAGCGATCCGGCACATTCGTTCATATGGATTGGCTTGATTTCCGTCGCAAGTCTCGGTGCAATAGAGTGCCGCGCGGTAATGCGTGACATGTTGCGGTTATACCTTGCCGAGACCAACAACCACCACAGGGAGCTTATAACGTGTTTGACGAAGAAAAACTGCGTCGTGTCGACCACCAGCAAACCGAAGATCGTTATCTACAAATTCGTGAACTGGTGTACGAGACAATTAAGAAGAAGTTTTCCGTTACTGCAGCCGGCATTACGTTTCACGACTGTATGACCGCAGACAGGTGGAAAACCATGACCGGGTCAAATTTGCGGGAAAAGCGAGCTCCTTGGTATTGGGCGGAGCAGTTTACACTCTATCAAAATCAACCGAACCGGTTCGAGATTGCATTATCCCAGAGTGGTCAACTAGGCGCCTTGTGTTATGGCCGCACGTCACGAGCGGGTAGGCACACTAGGCTAGACTTAATAGAGTCATCGCCGATCAAACCGTCGGTGCTCGGTATGCGCGCTGTGCCGATAATAGTACAGGCAGGCGTAACGTTTGCAGAATTGGTTGGCGCATCGGAGATCTGGATCTTAGATCCAGACGCAGACTTGGTGGATTTGTACAGCCAGGAACAGTTCAGTAGTCCACAGGTGTACCATCCTGGCCGCCTTGGTCAGAGGAGGATTTTGTGAAACGCAAAATCGATCCATTTACGCCCGAAGGCATGAAAGAGATCCAAGAGATCTTGGACAAGCGCAACGCTGAATTGGACGACGCAGTGGCGCGTGCCAAAATCAACGTCAACGACGAGCCGACGGGAGCATTAACGCGCCCTAGCAAATTCAACTTACGTCGTGACCGGAAAAGAATGTTGGAGGGGAAAGATGACTAGCAGCAAGATTGATATCGAGAAAGACGATATTGAAACCATGCGCAAGAAGCTCGAACAGAATAGTGCTCGGATCGAGCGCAACGCGGCAAGAGTGGAGCAGGCTATCATTGCGCATCGTGGATTCCGTGAGTTTAGGGTTGAACTCGAAACGGCGCCTGATACTGATCCGCAAAGTAAGTAGTTAAGAAAGGTAGCCGGTCGTTTTAATCGCCGGCTACCGTTTCTCCTCACATCATCAGTCCTCATCTTCTCTACCGGACTAGGAAAAGTCGCACGTTACGCTAACGAGCCTAACGCCTCGTTTCACATGTCGCGAGTAGTCTGCTGCTTATGGTACGGATTGCCATTAGCGGAGTTGGAATTTTCCAATCCGTAGGCTTTGAGTAACGCCACGTAGTCCTTGCACAGGTAAGGGTTCGGGGAGTAAACGAACATTCCACCAACATAGTGCAAAAAAAACTGCAGAAAATTAATCATTGCTTGGTCCGCTGCGGATTTATTTAGTCACTACGAGACTGCTCAGAAATCGGCAAAAAGCTGCCTATGTCGGTTCGTTGTACGGCTGCTCCCCGGACCCCATATACTTCTTATATAGCGTCATGGAGAGAGGTTTATGAAGGTCGCCCGCCAGCCCGCCACCGATTCCAGTTCCCATCAATTACCCGTCGACCGTTCGACGTTCGACCAACTAATGGTGCCGGTGTATGCGCCAAGCCAAGTATTGCCGGTGCGTGGCCAAGGACTGCGGTTATACGATCAAGGCGGCGAGTGTTACCTCGATTTCACCAGCGGCATCGGCGTTACCAGCCTCGGCCACGGCCACGAAGCAGTCGTTAAAGCGCTCGTCGACCAAGCCCATGCGTTGTGGCATATCAGTAACGGCTTCACCAACGAGCCGGTACTGCGTCTAGCGTCAGCGCTGACCGAGGCGACCTTCGCCGAGCAAGCCTTCTTTTGTAACTCCGGTGCGGAAGCGAACGAGGCGGCGTTGAAGTTGGCGCGGAAACAAGCCGGCACCGATAAGCGCCGCATTATTTCCTGCCAGCAATCGTTCCATGGGCGGACCTTCTTTACCGTTTCCGTCGGCGGTCAGCCGAAGTACCAGGATGGCTTCGGCCCGTTGCCGGCAAAGATCGATCACATTCCGTTTAACGATCCCGTGGCGGCGGCGGACGCCATTCGTGACGACGTATGCGCGGTCATTGTCGAACCGGTATTAGGTGAGGGTGGCATCGTTCCGGCGTCGGCGCAGTTCCTGCGGGTCCTGCGCGAACGCTGCAACGCCACCGGTGCGCTGCTCATTTTCGATGAAGTGCAGTGTGGATTGGGTCGGATCGGCTCGCTGTACGCTTACCAACAATACGGCATCACACCCGATATCCTCACGACCGCGAAAGCACTCGGCAACGGCTTTCCGATCGGCGCCATGTTGACGACGAAGAACATCGCCAAGCATTTCAGCGTCGCGACCCACGGCACCACCTTCGGCGGCAATCCGTTGGCGGCAGCAGTGGCGCTTGCCGTAGTCACCGCTATTAACGACGCGGCATTTCTGGCGCGCGTGCAAGTTGCCCACCAGCGTTTGTGGAGCGGGCTCGAAAAACTCGTCGCTCGATTCCCGCAGGCGTTCGATCACATTCGCGGCAAAGGCCTGATGCTCGGCGTTGCTTTGAGCCGGGCGGCTAAAGGCAAAGCCAAGGAGTTTCAGAAATTGACGGAGAAGCACAAGCTATTAGTCCTCAGCGCCGGTCTCGATGTCGTCCGCCTGTTGCCGGCGCTGGTGGTCAGCGATGCCGAGATCGACGAGGCACTGGAAAAACTTACGCGCGCCGCCGAGGCATTCGTCGTTACGCTTCCTCGCTAGCGCGCCTTTTAAGGAACGAGCGGCATGTGGGTAGTTCGACCGGCGCAGGCCAGTGATGCCGAGCAGCTCGTCGCCTTGGCGAAACAGGCGACGTTGGTGCACACCTTGCCGCGTACAGCGGCGGACGTCGGTCGCTATATCGAGCGTTCGCTGCTTTCGTTCGCTAGCGCGGTTATCGCGCCGAGCAACGAGTTCTATGTTTTGGTGCTGCAAGATGCCGACGGCGGGCTCGGCGGCGTCGCGGCGGTCAGTGCAACCGCCGGCGCCGATGGAACGTTTTTCGCCTTCCGTAACGACGTGATCAACCAGGTGGCGCGCGACTTGCGTATCGCCCACGACGTGCAAGTGTTGACGTTGTGCTCGGACCTGACCAGCTATTCGCAGCTCTTGAGCTTTTTTGCCCGGCCGGCGAGCGTCGATCGCAGCGGCGCCGATTTGTTGTCGCGGGCCCGCCTGATGTTGGCGACATTGGCGCCGCAACGATTCGCCGACGGTTTTTTTGTTTCGCTTGCTGGTTGGAACGACGCTGACCGGCAATCGCCGTTCTGGGAAGCGATCGGTCGAAAATTTTTCGGCATGGACTACCTACAAGCGGAGCAGGCGGTGCAAGGCGCGCGCAACCGAACATTGATTGTCGAGCTCATGCCGTATTACCCGATCTATGCCGCTTTGTTGCCGGACAGCGCCAAGAATTGTCTGGGCAAACCGCATCCCGCCAGCGAGTTGCCGTTCGAGATCCTTAATAAGGAAGGGTTGCAACCGGGCAAGTACATCGACATTTTCGATGGCGGTCCGATACTGCAAGCGCATCGATCGCAGATCAAATCGTTGACGACGGCGACTACGCTCGTCGCCAAGCCGGCGGCCCAAACTCGCGACCAACGGCGCCAATTTTTAGTGTCGTGCAACCGGTTCTCCGACTTTCGTTGCGTGCTCACCGATGCCGAGGTACAGCCGTCAGATAACTGTATTTATCTACCGCCGGCGACATTCCACGCGCTCGAGATCGAAGCGGGAATGCGCGTCATGGTTGCCGAGGGTTGACGATGTTCGTCATGCGCGCCATTGAAGCGGCGGATTTGCCCGGACTGGTAACGCTCGTCCGTCAAGTCGGCTCCGGTATGACGACGTTGAAACCGGACGAGCCAGCCCTGCAAAAACGTCTGCAGATTGCGTGCGCTTCATTCGAAGGGCGATTGGCCGCCGCCCAAGCGGATTACGTATTCATCATGGAAGACACGGGGTCGGCGCAAGTCGTCGGTATCAGCGCGATCAAAGCGGCGGTCGGCCTCACCGAACCCTTCTACAATTTTCGGGTCGGACGATTAGTGCATTCGAGCACCGATCTCGGTGTTTATGCGTGTAAGGAGATGTTGTACCTATCGTGCGATTTAACCGGTTGTGCCGAGCTCTGCAGCCTTTATCTGGGTCCGTCTTTCCGCACCGGTACCAATGGCAAGCTGTTGTCGAAGGCGCGCTTTCTGTTCATGGCGCAGTTCGTCGACTTGTTTCCCGATGTAGTGATCGCCGAGATGCGCGGGTTCCAGCGGCACGACGGCACGTCGCCGTTTTGGGACAGCCTGGGTCGCCATTTCTTCAAAATGGAATTCGCGCGCGCGGACGATTTAATGAGCTTAGGTAAAAAATCATTTATCGCTGAGCTTATGCCGAAGTATCCGGTTTACGTCGACTACCTGACCGATGAGGCGAAGGCAGTGCTCGGCGAAGTGCATGTCGATACCGTACCGGCCAAGCGGTTGTTGGAAGAGGAGGGCATGCACTACGAAGGTTATATCGACATCTTCGATGCCGGTCCGGTACTGCAAGGGCGCTCGCAGCAACTGCGGGCAATTCGCGAAAGTCAGCTTGCTATTGCGCAGGCCGGCGACGACGAGCACGTCGACGACAGCCGTTTCCTCGTCAGCAATACCCGGCGCGACGGCTTTCGTGCCATCGTCGCTTCCGGTCAATTGAAGTCCGGGAATTTTCACTTGAGCGACGCCGAGCTCGAGGCCTTGCGGATTCAGGCGGGTGACACCATTCGATTGATGACACTGACCGCAGGAACGCGATCTTAATGGCAAGTCACTTTATTAATGGTCAGCGAATCGACGGAACCGGCGAACCATTACAGTCGGTTTGTCCAGCGACTGGGCAGGTCGTTTGGCAAGGCCGCACCGCTAGCGCCGCCGATGTCGCCGCCGCCTGCGAGTCAGCGAAGGCACGATTCCCCAGCTGGGCATTGTTGCCGCCTGTTGATCGTGCGGCGGTGATCGTTCGCTTTAAGGAGGAGTTAAGCAAAGCGAAAGACGATATCGCTCGCGCGATCGGTCAAGAGATCGGTAAACCGTTGTGGGAAGCGCGCACCGAAGTCGCGTCGATGATCAATAAAGTAGACATCTCATTACGCGCCTACGATCAACGCACCGGTACCAACGTGACCGCGACTGCGGAAGCGGACAGCGCGCTGCGTCACAAGCCGCATGGAGTGCTCGCGGTGCTCGGGCCGTACAACTTTCCCGGTCATTTACCGAATGGTCACATCGTGCCGGCGCTGCTCGCGGGCAATACCGTCGTTTTCAAGCCGAGCGAGTTCGCGCCGCGCGTGGGATTGTTAACGGTGGATGTATGGGCGCGTGCCGGTTTGCCGGCGGGTGTACTGAACGTGGTGAACGGCGGACGTGATACGGGAATGGCGTTGACCGGACACGATACGATCGACGGTGTGCTTTTTACCGGCAGCTATCAAACCGGCGTTGCGTTGCATCAGCAATTTGCCGGCCGTCCAGAAAAGATGCTGGCGCTGGAAATGGGCGGCAATAATCCGCTGGTGGCATGGCAAGTGCGCCATATCGATGCCGCCGTGCATCACATCGTCATGTCGGCATTCGTCAGCGCCGGCCAACGTTGTACGTGTGCTAGGCGCCTGATCGTTGCCGACGACGCCGACGGCGAATGTTTGTTGGCGCGATTAGTCGATGTGACAGCGCGGCTGCGCATTGGCAAGTGGGATGCCGATCCGCAACCGTTCATGGGGCCGGTGGTATCGGCCAAAACGGCAGCCGGAATTTATTCCTTTTATGAGACGCTGGTTCGTGCCGGCGCGAAGCCGTTGTTGGCTATGCAATACGCCGATCGCTCCAGCGGATTTCTCTCGCCGGGCATTGTCGATGTCAGCGCCATTAGCGAATGCCGTGACGAAGAAATATTCGGTCCGTTGTTGCAAATCATTCGGGTACCGACATTCGCCGATGCGATCGCCAGCGCCAATCAAACGACGTATGGACTTGCCGCCGGTTTGTTGTGTGAAGACCGTGCGTTGTACGAGCAGTTCTTCGCTCATGTGCGTGCCGGCATCGTCAATTGGAATCGACCAACGACGGGTGCTTCCAGCAGTGCGCCTTTCGGCGGAGTCGGTCGATCCGGCAATCATCGTCCGAGCGCGTTCTATGCCGCCGACTACTGCGCCTATCCAGTGGTCTCATTGGAAACTGCTGAATTGGCTCTACCCTCCGACCTCAGTCCTGGATTAAGTTTGTAAAACAATAAAAGTTTTCTGATTAAAGAGGGAAACCAGGTAGCGCGCCCGCTGTTACCCCTGAGTTCCTTCTTGAAACGCACAAGGTCTACACTATAAATCACTTGTATACTTGCAGACGGTTCTTCACTTAACACTTATACAACGATCGTCTTCTTGCTCGCACGACATTGCCGCTATACTTGTTTCATCCTTCATTTTCATAATCAAAGCGATAATTAATTCTTCATGGGTCAGCAAATACGCGAATTAGCAGGTATGAGCGAACGCCATTTACGGGTGGCGTTAAGTAAAGTCGGCGAACGCGTTGCCATCCGCATCGAGGCGACGGTGTTGCCGGCGTTGTCCCATTTGTTGCCGGGGTTGCACAACATGGGATTGTTCGTCGAACGGCAAGTCGGTAGCGACAGCCCGGTACATTTGGCCGGCGCGTCGGTATCGGAATTGGTGCTCGACGCCGATTCGAGCAAGCGGCTGCAAGCGATCAAAGATCAAACCGGGTTGAATGATCTATTGAGCCGGTTGTTCACCGGCGAAGCGGAAGACGGTCGACTCAATGGTTTGGCGATTGTCGCTGGTTTGTCGGTGCGGCAAATTATGTTGGTCCGAACCTACGCCAGTTACCTGCGCCAAGCCGGTCTGCGTTTCAGCTTGAGTTATATGGCCGAAAGTCTGCGCCGCTATCCGGACGCGATTCGGACATGGACCGAGATCTTCGACGCTAAATTCAATCCGCGGCGCGCTGCCGCCACTCGCGCTGCCGACGTCGCCGCCAAGCGCGAACAATTCCAGAACTACGTTGCTGCCATTGTTCATCCGGACAGTGAAGAGGTATTACGCAAACTCGACGAGGTGCTCGACGCCACCGTTCGCACCAGTTACTACATCAACTGGCAGGCGTATCAGTTGCCCGATTACATCGCCATCAAAATCTGTGGCGAGAAGATTAACTTCTTGCCACGACCACGGCCGTATCGCGAAATTTTCGTATTGTCGCCGCGGTTTCATGCGGTGCATCTGCGCGGCGGTCCGGTTGCTCGCGGTGGCCTGCGCTGGTCCGATCGCATGGAAGATTTCCGCACCGAGGTGCTTGATCTAGTAAAGGCGCAGATGGTGAAGAACGCCATCATTGTGCCGACCGGCGCGAAGGGCGGTTTCGTCTGCCGTTCGATCACGCCCGAATCGGCGACGCGCGACGAAGTGGCGGCCGAAGGTGTCGCGGTCTACGAGCATTTCATCAACGCCTTGCTCGACATTACCGACAATCTTAAAGCCGGCACGGTAATTCCGCCGACCGACGTGGTGCGCCACGACGAGGACGATCCATATTTGGTAGTCGCCGCCGATAAAGGCACGGCCACATTCTCCGATCGCGCTAACGCGATTGCCGTTGCCCGCGGATTCTGGTTGGGCGATGCCTTCGCTTCCGGCGGTTCTAACGGTTACGACCACAAGAAGCTCGGTATCACATCGAAGGGCACATGGGAGACGGCCAAGATCCGTTTCTCCGAGCTTGGCGTCAACTGGCAGCAGGAGCCGTTTACCGCTGTCGGTATCGGTGACATGGGCGGCGACGTATTCGGTAACGGTTCCTTATTGATGCCGAACATGCGGCTATTGGCCGCGTTCGATCATCGCCACATCTTTGTTGATCCGACCCCGGATGTTGCTGCCGCTTATGCCGAGCGTAAGCGTTTGTTCAATCTGCCGCGTTCTTCCTGGGATGACTATCAGCGCGAATTGATTTCTAAGGGCGGTGGCATCTGGTCGCGGCAAGCACGATCGATCACGTTGTCCGCGGCGGCGCGTGCTGCGCTCGGTACCGAACACAGCAAAGTGACACCCGATGAGCTGGCGCGCATCATTCTGCAAGCGCCGGTCACAGTGCTTTATAACGGCGGTATTGGCACTTTCATTAAATCGTCGGACCAATCACACGAGGATGCACGCGACCGGACCAACGACTCAATCCGGGTCAATGCGGCCGACCTGCGATGTCGGTTGGCAGTCGAAGGCGGTAATCTCGGCATGACGCAGAAAGCGCGCATCGAATTCGCCAGCCGCGGCGGCTTGGTGTATACCGACGCCATCGATAATTCTGCCGGTGTCGATTGTTCCGATCACGAAGTTAATCTAAAGATTTTGCTCGATCAATGCTTCGACGGCGATCTCAGCAACGAACAGCGTAATCAATTGCTGGCATCGATGGCGGGCGATGTCGAGCGCTTAGTGCTGAAAAATAATTCCGGTCAGGCGCGTCGTTTGGCACGCGAGACCCGTGCCAGTGGTCGCGATGCCGGACGTATCAAGTCACTGTTGGTGCAACTCGAACAACATTCCACACTCGATCGTAAACTCGAAAACCTGCCGAACAACGACACCGTTGACCGACGCGCGGCACTTGGTACTGCCTGTCTGGTATTGCCCGAGTTGTCGGTCGTATTGGCTTACGCCAAGTCGTCGCTCAAGGCATCATTGGTTGGCACCGATCATCTGGATCGGTTGTGGAGCCAGGCATTTTTTACCGGCTATTTCCCGAAAGCTGTTCAGTCCGACAAGATCTTGTCGCATCCGTTGCGCCATCAAATTACTTCCACACTCATTGCCAACGAATGCGTGAACCGAGCCGGGCTCGATTTTGCGCATGGCATCGCTTCATCGTATGGCGTTCCGCTCGATCGTGTGTTGAACGTATTTGCTTACGTGTACACCGCGTTCGGACTCAATCAAGTATGCGAGCGTTGGGACGACGTGATATGTCAATCCGATGTCGCGCATCGTGACGACTTCGATAGGACGTTGGAGGAGATGATCGAGACCTCGGTTATTTTCTTCCTGAATCGCCCGCGTTATCTCACGGCAAACGGCTGGAAAGTGGTATCGCAAGCGGTCGAGTCGTCGGTCCGAGCGATCGGCAGCGCCAATGCGTCGGCGTCGTCGCCGGCAGCGGCGGTTCAGTACATCCTCGGTTTGAACGAAGCGGTCACGCAAATCACCTCGGCGCTCAAGCTGATTACCAAGCAGGAGTCCGATCCGCAAGCGACGCTAACGACACTGCGACTCGTCAGCGAAGAGACCGGTCTACAGCAATTGATTGCGTTGCTGGAAGTTGCCAAGGCCGGTAGTCGGGGCAGTAACGCTTTCGAATTCGCGATCTCGGCGTTGCGTCGGCAAGTGGTTTATTTTGCCGAGCACGTGTTGCGACAGTCGGCGGCGGCGAATCCGGTTAAGGTGACGCAGATATTGACCGAATTACTGCAGCGAATGGGCTTTGGCGATATGCGTGCCGAAATCGCCCGGCTGCAGGCCAACTCGAACTTGACGTCAGCGCGCGAAGAATTGGCGTATCATGCCTGGCAATTGGCCGAGCGCCTGGAAGAGGCGCGCGAAAGCTATTCGAGGTAAGGTAACGATTGCATCCTATCGACTTTGACACCGCCCAAGCGGATTTTCGTGCTGCGGGATTTCGCGTCGACCCTCTCGGTGAAGAGATTTGGCGGTTTTATTCCCCCAAGCCAGCGCCGGTGCAATTGCTCATATCGGTCGGGATTCACGGCGATGAAACCGGCCCGATCGAGATGTTGGCTCAGCTGTTGGCCGAGTGGCAGCGCGAGCCGCAGGCGCAACAAGTCGATCTTTTGCTGTGTGTCGGTAATTTAGCGGCGATCAAAAAATCCCATCGCTACGTCGATCGCGATCTCAATCGGCTGTTTGTCGAGGGTTTGCGGCCGGATCACAGCGCCTATGAAACGGCGCGTGCCGCGCAATTAATGGCAGCTGCCGGCGATTTTTTGGCGAGCGGCAAAGCAACGGCAGCGCGCCAGTGGCACCTCGACCTGCATTCGACTATTCGGCCGTCGCTGTTCCCGCGCTTCGCTGTCGTGCCGCGGCAAACCGATGCGCAGCGCTGCGACGAGTTGGCGGCATGGTTGAGTGCGGCGGATGTCGATGCAGTGGTCTTCAACGACCTGCCGGCGTCGACTTTCTCGTCTTACACCGCCAAGCTCGGCGCTACCTCATGCACGCTCGAGCTCGGTCGCATCGGCCGATTCGGCAGTCACGATACCTCGGTCCTAGAAAACTTCCGCAACGCCCTCGACCGGCTCGTGCGCACCGGATCACTTGTTGATAACTCACGGGCAAGCGCGATCGCTACTTTCAAGGTAACGACCGAAATCGTTAAACGCACTTCGCAGTTTAAGTTGTCATTCGCCACCGATGTTCCCAACTTCACGCCGTTTCCGCGCGATCATGTGGTAGCGACCGACGTCGATGTGACCTATCGAGTCGGCGCGCCATTGGAGCGGATTATTTTCCCCAATCCGAAGGTCGACCCAGGAGAGCGTGCGGGGTTATTGATCGCGCCGGTCGAGTAGGGCAGAACGATTTACTTCAGATAGAACTGGAGACGCGCGCCGGTAATTTCGATGACGTCGCCGTTACGCAGTTTTACGCCGGCGGCGGGCACGGCCTGACCGTTTAGTTTGGGTTTGTCCGATTCGCCGCTTGCTTGCAGCACATAGCCGTCGACCGTGCGGGTTACGGTGCCGGAGTGTTTTCCGGTTTTTCCGAGATTGGTGACTGCCTTCGCCAGGTCGATACGTTTGCCGCTGTTAGTACCTTCTAGTACGAACAGCTGGCCGTGCTTCACGCGAACTGTCAGATTATCGGCGTCCGGCACCGCCGGATCAGGCATGTCCGATGACGTTTTATTCGTTGCTCCTTCGCCTTTTTTCGATTGTGCGTCCAAGTAAACCAGTGCGTACTCGCCGATGATGACAACGTCGCCATGAGCAAGATGATGGCGACTGACGCGCTTGTTGTCGATGAAGGTGCCGTTGGTGCTGCTGAGGTCTTGCAGGAACGATTCGCCGTCGACGGTCGATATTCTCGCGTGTTCGCTGCTCACCGCCAGATGGTCGAGATGAATGTCGCAGCCGGCGCGCCGGCCGATTTTGGCGTCGCCGTCCTTTAGATCGAAGTTACCGACGACGGCATCGTGATGCTTGATGACGATCTTGCTCATGGCGTTTCGCTCCTTGCTTCCAAGAAAGTGTAGTACTCCGGTTTATGCACGCCACTAGAACGACTTACCGTTAAAGATTCAGCTGGCGATACTGTTTGGCCGCGCTAAGCAACCATTCTTTGAATGCCTGTACCAGCGCCGAGCTCTGTTTGCGCTCGGGATAAGCCAGGTAGTAGCCCTGTTCGCTGCGAAGCGACAAATGACACGGAATACACAGCGAGCTTTCCGCCAGTTCGCTTAGCACCAAGAATCGCGGCACCAGGGCGATGCCAAGCCCGGCGCGCGCCGCTTCCACCAACATTGAGAACAATTCGTAGCGTGCGCCTTTCATGCCGTTGAAATGCGAAATGCCGGCCTGCGCGAACCACTGACGCCAGGCGTCCGGCCGTGCCGATTGATGCAGCAAGTTATATTTTTCCATATCGCTTGGCAGCAACTCGGAACGGCCTGCCAATATGTTCGGGCTGCAGACCGGCACCATCTCTTCACCGAACAAATGCTCGACTACCGTTCCCGGCCAGATCGGGCTGCCGAAATGAATGGCGCCATCGAATGGCGTATCGGTAAATAAAAACGGCTCGGCGCGTGTGGTCAAATTGAGGGTGATGTCGGGCCAGAGGGCGTAGAACTGCGGCAACCGCGGGATCAGCCAGCGCGAGGCGAAGGTCGGTATGACGGCAAGCTCGAGTACGCCGCCGACGCCATGATGTGACATCGCCGCCAACGTGTGCCGTTCGATATTGTTCAGGTCTTCGCGGATCTCTTTAGCGTAGAGTTGCCCGATCTCGGTCAGGCTGACGCGTTTCTTAATTCGGTTGAACAGCAGGACGCCGAGATATTCTTCGAGTAGAACAATTTGCCGACCGACTGCACTTTGCGTCAGTGCCAGCTCATCGGCGGCACGTGTAAAGCTTTGATGCCGCGCCGCCGCCTCGAATGCGACCAGCGCTTCAATGCTAGGTATTTTTCGCCGCATGTGGGGTTTCGCAAAGAAGCAAGGCGTCAGTCCGGTATTGCCCTGACGCCATAGCCGCTGCGATGGTGAAGGCGTTTACTTCAGATAAAACTGCACGCGAATGCCGGCGACTTCGATGATGTCGCCGTTGCGCAGTTTGTTACCGCTGGACGAGATGGCCCGGCCGTTGACCTTCGGGATGTCGCCTTCTTTTGACGCTTCCAGCATGTAGCCGTCGCTGGTGCGGGTGATGACCCCGGCCTGCTTGCCGGTCTTGCCGAGATTGGTTACCGCTTTGGTGAGCTCGATGCGTTTACCGCTGTTAGCGCCGTCAAGCACGAATAGCGTGCCGCGCCGCTCGATCGTTGGCGCTGCGGGTTTCACCTCCGGCAGTGGTCGATCGGGCGCCGGGGCCGGCGTCGGTGTCGCTGTTGAGGCACGCGCGGGCGTCGGCGCTACCGGTGCAGACGGATTGATCACTACCGTTTTCGCCAAGGTGTCGCCTTCGTGCGTATCTTGGAACGCCGGTTCATTCAAATAAACCAGCGAATGCTGACCGATGCTGATCGTGTCACCGTTGCGTAGATGATGCTTGGCGACGCGCTTGTTGTTGATGAAGGTACCGTTGGTGCTGTTCAAGTCCTGAATGAAGGAATCACCGCCGATGGTAAAGATATTCGCATGTTCACCACTGATCGCTAAGTGATCAAGGACAATCTCGCATCCCGACCGACGACCGATCTTCATATCGCCTTGGCGCAGCTCGATATGGTCGATCACGGCCTCGTTATATTTGATGATGAGTTTGCTCATGCGGTTTTGTTTTGTCCCTAGCGGTTAATCTTAAATTTCATCCAGCTCGTTCGAACGTGGCGTATCGCTGTCGATGCGCACCAGGATGACGGAAATATTATCAGGGCCGCCGTGCGTGTTGGCGCCATCGACTAGGTCGCGCACGGCCTGGTCTAAATCGTTGTTATGACGACGCAAGCTGTCACCAATTTGAATATCGGTTAGTACATCGTTGAGCCCGTCTGAACATAGCAGGTAAATGTCGCCGTTTTGCACCGTTGTTTCGGTGACATCGGGCTCGATGCCAGCGTCGACACCGAGGGCGCGTGTTACCAAGTTCTTGGCCAGCGATTGCCGCGCCTCATCTGCGGTGAAGATACCGCGAGTCACTAGCTCCTGAACGACGGAGTGATCGCGTGTGATTTGTTCGAGGGTGTCACTACGGAAGCGATAAAGCCGGGAATCGCCGACATGACCGACGCACATGCGGTTGTCGTAGAACGTAGCGACGACGATGGTAGAACCCATGCCACGGTAGTCTGGACGGGCTTGGGCGGCCTCGTAGATGGCGGTATTGGCTTTGCGGATGGCTTCCATCACGGTTTCCGGCTCATCTGCCGTTTGCGTCGGCTGGAACTCAGGCGCCGGCTGCCACTCGCGACTTTCAAAATGGCGGGTGACGATATCGACCGCCATGCCGCTTGCCACTTCGCCGGCCTGATGGCCGCCCATGCCGTCGGCGAGCACGGCCAGACCTAGCTCCGGGTGGGTGGCAATCCGGTCTTCGTTTTCGCTCCGTACCCGCCCAGGATCAGTGAGGCCGGCCATGATGACGTGTATTAAGCCAGTCATTGATCAGTCAGCGGTCCGTACTGGCATGGGATTAAGCTGAATAGTGGCCTGTCGGCGCATATGTCACATCCATCATCCTGTCCGAAGTATAGCGTTGCACCTAGCAAGGACAGGGCGGGTCGAAACCCAGATTTTCCGTAGAACTAACTCTAAAACAGAATATTAACCCTATGAATCTTCGGAAAAAAGTAATTCCAATAAATGAACATAGACCGAAGCCAGCCGCGCCGGGTCTTCCACCCGAACATGTTCGTTCAACTTATGAATACTGGCATTCAGCGGGCCTAATTCGATCACCTCAGCACCGGTCGGTGAAATAAACCGCCCATCCGAGGTGCCGCCATCGGTCGATAGCTTGGCATCGATGTCGAGCGCTCGCTTGACGGCTGCTTGCGCCGCCCCCGTCAGTTTCCCGCGCGCGGTGAGGTATGGCGGCCCCGACAGCTTCCACTGAATCGAGTATTTAACCCCATGTCGCTGCAGAATCGCTTCAACGCGCTCACGCAGCGCCGTATCGGTAATTGCCGTCGCGAAGCGGAAATTGAGATCGAGCTCGATCTGCCCCGGAATGACGTTTACCGCACCTGTGCCCGAATGAATATTGGAGACCTGGAAACCGGTCGGCATGAAATCGGCATTTCCATGATCCCAAACTGTGGTCGTCAATTCGGCTAATGCCGGCGCGAAGGCGTGAATCGGATTGCATGCCAAATGCGGGTAGGCGACGTGGCCTTGGATGCCGTGGATCGTGAGCCGGGCGTTGAGCGAGCCACGGCGGCCGTTCTTGATGACGTCGCCCAAAACATCGGCCGAGGTTGGCTCGCCGATAATGCAATATTGAATGCCGATGCCGCGTACCTTCAGCCAGTCCAGCACTTTGACGGTGCCGTTGACCGCTGGACCTTCTTCATCGGAAGTCAGCAACAGACCAATACGACCTGAGTGGACCGGATGCCGTGAACTAAAGTCTTCGATCGCGGTAATAAAGGCAGCGATCGAACTCTTCATATCGGCGGCGCCGCGGCCGTAGAGCAGACCGTCACGAATGACCGGCACGAACGGATCGCTATTCCAAGACTCGCGCGGACCCGAAGGCACGACGTCGGTGTGGCCGGCGAACACGACCAGCGGACCGTCAGTGCCGCGCTCGGCCCACAGATTATCGACCTCGCTAAAACGCAGGCGCTCGGTTTTGAAGCCGAGCGCCTGCAGCCGCGGAATGAGCAGGTCGAGACAACCGGCATCGTCGGGCGTCACCGACGGCCGCGCGATCAGCTCCATCGCTAACGCTAATGTACGATCTACCATGAAAGATATTTCGTAAGCGGCTGATTAGATGTCGCGAAGTAATTCATTGATACCGACCTTCGCCCGTGTTTTCTCATCGACCTGTTTGACGATAACGGCGCAGTACAGGCTGTACTTGCCGTCGGCCGAGGGCAGGTTGCCGGATACGACTACCGAGCCGGCCGGAATGCGACCGTAGCTGACTTCGCCGGTTTCGCGGTTGTAGATCTTCGTGCTCTTGCCAATGTAGACACCCATCGAGATTACTGCGCCTTGTTCGACGATTACGCCTTCGACCACTTCCGAGCGCGCACCGATGAAGCAATTGTCTTCGATGATAGTCGGTGCTGCCTGCACCGGTTCGAGCACACCGCCGATACCGACGCCGCCCGACAAGTGCACGTTCTTACCGATCTGCGCGCACGAACCGACGGTAGCCCAGGTGTCGACCATCGTGCCTTCGTCGACATAGGCACCAATGTTGACGTAGCTCGGCATCAGCACCACATTCGGTGCGATATAGGCACCCCTGCGAGCAGTCGCCGGTGGCACGACGCGGATACCGCTTTTGCGGAAGTCCTTCGGTTTGTAGCTGGCAAACTTGGTCGGAACCTTATCCCAATAGTTACTGGCGCCGCCACGCATCGCCGCGTTATCGTTCAAGCGGAACGACAACAACACTGCTTTTTTCAACCATTCGTTGACGACCCATTGGCCATCGCGTTTCTCGGCGACCCGCACCTTGCCGGCATCGAGCAGATCGATAGCTTTTTGTACGGCCTTTTTGACCGTGGCCGAGGACTTCTTCGGCGTTAGCTTGGCGCGTTGTTCGAAAGCGTCGGAAATAATTTTTTCAATGTTCTTCATAGGTTCGCCCTGGTTCTTTAAATAGATTCTACATAGTTTCGGATGCGTTTGGCCGCATCCGTACACTCATCGAGCGACGCCACCAACGCCATCCGCACGCGGGCGCTGCCCGGGTCGCCGCTGGCGGACGGTCGCGAAAGATAGCTGCCGGGAAGCACGACCACACCTTGCTTGGCATACAGCTCGCGGGTGAAACGTTGGTCGTCTACCGGTGTTTTCGGCCACAGGAAAAAGCCGGCATCGGGTCGCCGTACCGATACTATCGGACCCAGCACGGCCAACATGGCGTCGAATTTAGCGCGATACAGCGCGCGGTTCTGGCGCACATGCGCCTCGTCAGCCCAGGCCACGGCGCTGGCCGCTTGGGTCGGCGGCGGTAATGCGCAGCCGTGGTACGTCCGGTATTGAAAAAACTGTTCGATGATCTGCGGGTCACCGGCGACAAAGCCCGAACGCAGACCGGGCAGGTTCGAGCGCTTCGACAGCGAGTTAAAGACGAGACAGTTTTTGTAGTCAGTAATGCCAAGCTCGTGCGCCACTTGTAATAAACCGGTCGGCGGTTCGGCCTCGTCGAAAAAGATTTCCGAATAACATTCGTCCGAGGCGATCACGAAATTGTAACGCTGCGAGTAGTCGATGAGCCGCGCAAAATCGATCGCTGAAACAACCGCGCCGGTAGGATTTCCGGGCGAGCACACGTACACGAGCTGCGTCCGCTGCCAAACCGCTTCCGGTACGCTGGCGAAGTCCATGCGGTATCCGTTTTCCTCGACGGTATTGAGCAAATACGGCTCAGCGCCGGCCAGTAGCGCCGCGCCTTCGTATATTTGGTAGAACGGGTTCGGCATGACGACGACGGGTGATGTGGCGTGCGCGTCGACGACGGTTTGAGCGATCGCGAACAGCGCTTCGCGCGTGCCGCCGACCGGCAACACGTGACGTTCGGTGTCGAGCGGTGAGCGTTGCAATTGAAAGCGATGATTGGCCCAATCGACGATCGCGCGGCGCAATTCGGTGGCGCCTTTAGTCGCCGGGTAGTTGGCGAGCCCGCCCAAGTTCTGCGTCAGCGCTTCCAAAACAAAGGCGGGTGCGGCATGCTGCGGCTCGCCGATGGATAACCGGATCACCGGTTTATCTTTCGGCGGCACAATACCTTGCAAGAGTGCGGCGAGTTTTTGGAAAGGATACGGTTGTAACCGTGCGAGCCGCGAATTCATGAGCGATGTTGTGGTCTGGGTGTCGTTGAAAGCAGCGAAAGTATAAGGCACGCACGAATGCCCTCCAACCAATCGCGACCCTTTTATCCATCATTGTGTGTGCTATTCGGTGCCATGCTCTGGGGCGTCGTTTGGTATCCCATGCGCCTGCTCGAGCAGGGTGGTCTGCATGGCGTCTGGTTGTCCTTGATTCTTTACGGCAGTGTGCTGATCGCCGGTCTGCCGTTTTATCGGCGGCGGACTCTGCAGGGGTTAGCACGGTCGCCGGGTTTGGCATTACTGCTCCTGAGCACCGCCGGCTGGACCAATGTCGCCTTCGTGCTGGCTGTGCTCGACGGCAATGTCCTGCGAGTGTTGCTGCTGTTTTATCTATCGCCGTTGTGGGCGACGTTGCTCGGCTGGTTGTTATTGCGCGAGCGGATTTCGCGGGTGGCGGTATTCAGCCTAGTCGTCGCTATGAGCGGTGCCTTGCTGATGTTGTGGGATCGGCAGCTCGGCTTCCCTTGGCCGCAGGATCGGATCGACTGGCTGGCGCTCACCGCCGGTTTTGCCTTTGCGCTGTCGAACGTGGCAACGCGTAAGGCGCAGAACATTTCGCTCGCCGGCAAAGTGTTTTGCGTCTGGTCCGGTGTGGTTATCACGGCGCTGGCCATGATCGGGTTGTTTGCCGTGCCGCTACCGGTGATGTCGCTCAACGTATTCGGTGGCGCCGTCGCCCTCGGCCTATGCGGCATTCTGCTGATGACAGTGCTGGTGCAATACGGTGTTACGCATTTGCCGGTCTATCGAGCGGCGATATTGACGTTGGTCGAGCTCATCGCCGGCGCGGTGTCGCAGCAGTTATTGACGAATGAAGTGGTAATGCCGCGCGAGTGGATCGGCGGCGCGCTGATCGTCGTTGGTGCTTATTTATCGGCGCGCGCCGCCAAAGATTGATTCGTTAGAGCAAGCAGTAGTTGACCGGCTGCAGCGGCGGCGGCGTATTACGCTCACCGAGTTGTTGGCGTAGGTCGATTTCAATCGTGCGGCACATCGCCGACAACGGCAAATCGTTCGGTAGTTGGCCGAACGGCTCTTCGATTTCGTCGCCGAGCGCATCCAGCCCAAAGAACGTATACGACACGATCGCGACCACCAGCGGTGTCATTAGCCCGATCGTGTCGACCAGTCCGAACGGCAACAGAAAGCAATAAAGATACGCTGTGCGATGCAGCAGCAAGGTGTAAGCGAACGGTAACGGCGTATTGCGAATACGCTCGCAACCGGCGAGCACGCCCGCCATCGATGTGATCGTTTCATCGATATTCTGCGCGAGCATGTCGCTCAAGAGGCGATGGCGCAGGCAATAACGCAGATCGCGCGCGAGCAGGTCGACGATCGCATTCGGAATGTTGCTGCGGGTGGCGATGAATTCGAGATCTTCCGGCTCAAGAAATTTTTTCAGGCTGCTATGCGGTACGGTACCGCGCAAGTGATGCCGCAGCGCATGCGAAAACGCGATGGTCTTGTAGATCATGCGATGCTTGAGCCGACTGACGCTCTTGCTGTCCTGATCCTCGGTCTTGTCATTGTTCGTACCGATCAGTGTCGTACATTGGCGCGCGAACGTGCGTGTATTAATGATCAGCTGACCCCACAGTTTCCGGCCTTCCCAATAACGGTCGTAGCACGCGCTGTTTCTGAAGCCGAGGAAGATCGACAACGCCAGGCCGATCAAGGTAAACGGAATTACCGTTAATATCGGCAGCGGGACCACAGTATGCAGATAGGTAACTAACCCACCGAACGATGCCGCCGCAATGATTTGCGGGGCGATATGGACCACGATCGAGCCGCGGGTAATAAAGAATAGATTCAGCGCCGATGGCCGATTTCTGACGATCATTAACGTTCCTAAGAGCTCAGGGGTACTAGGAAAAGTGTAGTGCGAGGCGCCGCCGGCTGCTGATCTGTGTGACCAGCAGCCGGCGCAAAAACGACGTTTACGGCGGGTTTATCAGTTCGGGATGTGCAATTGATTGCCGATGAAGCGAATTTCGGCGTCGGCTGCCGGCGTGTCGGCGATCGGCGGGACGTTCGCCGGCGAAATCGGCGGTACGCTATTGCCGACGTTGCCACGCGGAACGGTGCGCACGACTTGGCTAGGCGGCAACGGTTTGTCCTGCGTCAGATGGTCGTACAGCAAATTCATTGCTTGGTTGAAGTAGTGATGTAACGGCACGAAACGCGAGTTAAAACCGGGCACGCCGTTCAGCGTGTCCAAATGCTGTGCATTAGTGATCTCGTAATAGCGCGTTTTGCTATTGGCACCGTCGCGCAATTTGTTGAGAGCGTAGTACGGACGCGCGGCATGATTCGGTGCGATGACGGCGTCGGCGCGGCCGGTGACGATAATTACCGGCCGTCCGCGCAGACGTGCACTCGCACGCACTTGGGCAATGCCGGCCTTGATGCGCTGATACCTGACTTGCAACGAACCGGTCAACGGCAAGCCTGTGACAATATCTCTCCCAAGCGCCAGGTTACGCAGGCAAATGGCGCCGTCGATATTCAAATCCTGACGCTGCGTCGTCGACGACGTCGATATCCGGTCTTCTTTCGGTCCGTCGACCGACAAATTGTTGATCAAATTGATACCGCCGGTGGGAGGAATGCCGTTGGCATCGCCGTAGAGCGCGGCTTCGTTGATCGCCGGCAATGGAATCGGATTGGCCGACGGATCGGCGGCGGCGAAGCTGTAGCCGCATAAGTTGTCAGTGAGGTCGAAGCGTCCGTAGGCATTGGCGTAGGTAACAGCGATGCCTTGCGGCACGCTCAGGAAATAATGCGCCGGTTGCGCCAAGTTCTGTTCGGGCAAGATGCCATAGTCGTTGATGATCTTTTGCGCCTCGACCGCCTGTTGTTCGAGCGTATCGCTGCTGAGTAAATTTTTCTCGCGTAGCGATGCGCAGCGATTGCCGGCCAACGGCGACGGCACGCCATTGAGTGGCGCACCGCCGTTGGCCGGTGCCAGTGCCGCGCATGGCTGATACAAGTTCACGAGGGTGATGTAGTCGAGCAAGCTCTTACTATGGTTTGTCAGCGGCGCTCGACCTTCCTGAACAATGCTGAAAGCGCCGGTGCTCGGGCTGGGTTGTACATTGGGTTCGGAAACGGCAACGCCATCGATCAGACCTTCGGTATCCTGTTCGAGTGCGCGCAACGCGGCGCCACCGCCGTTGGAAACGCTCGAGGCGATCACCAGCGTGTTCTTCGGCGTGAACACGCCGATGTTTTTTTGGTTCAACACATAAAACGCGAACTTGATAGCCTGTAGGGTGTGCAAGCCCCATGACATCTCCGGATTGCGTTGCGAATGCGCATGTTTGAACGCGAAGCGGTGCGGATTGCCGGTTAAATAAGCGCTGCGCTGAACGTCGCTGATAGGCGCCGTAAAATTCGAACGCTTGCCGGCGACCGTCGCATTAGCGCGTTCGCCCCGGATCAGATTGACCGAATTTTCCTGCAAGTCGTGCGCGCCGTTGCCGGTCCCTTTATCGGTGTAAGCAACGACGCAACCGCGCTTCAGTCCCCATTCGCCGGCGGTAGCGATAGCGCCGTAGATGCCGCGCGAGCCGGAGGAGGTGGCGCTGACGATGCATGGATTCGCCGGATCGAAATTGGCCGGAATCTGTACCATCATCGTTACGTTATCGGTGCCGGGTAAATTGTCGACATAGGCGAGATATTCGTCGCCGGCGATTTTTCCTTCGGCCAATGTCGGATTTCCGTGGCGGTCGATATTCGGACCGTACAACACGCCGTAACCGCCGTCGCTGGAGATATCGACCAACGCACGATAGTTGTTGTAGATCGCGCGCCGCCGTAACTCGGCAGCGGTGGGTTTTAGCGGATCGGCGAACGCCGGCGGCGTGTTCGTCTGCAAGCCGGTTTTACCGAGGCCGGCGGTCAGCAAATCATCGGTATCGCCGTCGTACGCTGTATGCAGGATCGGTGCTTTGACGAATGCGGGTTTCTTCTGCGCTTGTGCGTTGTTGCCGAACGTAAACGCGATTAGTGCCGACAAACTACAGGCAATTTTCCTTGCGATCATGAGAACGCCTTCCGTGGATACGAAACGCAATTATCCGGACTGGTCCAGGCAAGGAAAGCATTCTTTTTTTAAAGCCCGCATTGACCTCGATGCTTAATCAGCGGCGTTATCGTAATCGCGTTCACCAAAAATCGCCGTGCCGATGCGCACCATTGTCGAGCCCTCACGGATCGCTTCGAGGTAGTCGCCGCTCATGCCCATCGATAGCTGATCGAACTGCGGCAACGAAAAGCGAGTAGCGCTTTCGTTAAGAAGCTCACGCAATTGCGCGAATGGCGCGCGCGTCCGATCGGTCACAACACCGTGTGCGCCGATCGTCATGAGGCCGCGTAAAGCAACGCCGGGGAGGGGCGTCTGTAATAACGTGTCGAGCAGCGGTGTCAATTGGGTCGGGGCGACGCCGTGTTTATTGGGATCGCCGGTCACGTTCACTTCGATGAGTGTGTTGACCACAACCTTTTTTTCTTCGGCCAGGCGCGATAGACGCTGCCCTAACTTGACGCTATCGAGCGAATGAAACCACGAAAAATTATCGGGAATAAATTTCGCTTTGTTCGACTGCAAGTAGCCGATGAAATGCCATTCCAATTCAACGTTGCGAATGCGCGAAATCTTGGTCAACGCCTCTTGCACGGTGTTCTCGCCGAACACCCGTTGACCGAGCTGTAACGCCGCTTCAACAATTTCCGCTGGATGCGTCTTCGAGACGGCGATGAGTTTGATTTCCCCCGGTTGGCGGCCGGCGGCGCGGGCGGCGGCGGCGATGGTTTCGCGAATGCGGGTGAGGTTGGCGGCAAGCTCGTTCATCGCGTCATGGTACCGCGACTCACGAACGATCGGACAGGTTACAGCGGCGGGTTACGAATGAGCCGACGGCGGAAATGCGGATGGGCGCAAGTACTGCGCCGGGTTCACCGCCCGCCCATTTTTCAACACTTCAAGATGAATGTGCGGACCGGTCGAACGGCCGGACGAGCCGACGCGGGCGATCGGCATGCCGCGTTGCACTTTGTCGCCGACCTTTACCAACACCGTCATGGCGTGCGCGTAGCGCGTAATCAAACCGTCGCCGTGGGTGATTTCAACCACATTACCGTAACCCGATCGTTCGCCGGCATAGACGACGACGCCGTCGGCCATCGCTCGTACCGACGAGCCGAGCTTCGATGCGATATCGACGCCTTCGTGATAGGCGATCTGACCGGTGAAGGGGTCGGCACGCTGGCCGAAGGCAGACGAGACGAAACCGCCTTCGGCCGGCCAGCCAGCAGGCGTTACGGCGTCGCTCAAGCGACGATCGAGCAATAATGTTTCGAGCGCACGCAGTCTGGCTTCGGAGGTCCTGATATCGGCCGCTAGTCGATCCAAGCTGATCGACACTTCCGACTTACCCGCGATCGTTGTAGTCTCCGGGCCGCCTTGACCGACTTCCGATTCAAAGTTGAATTCGCGATTGTCCAATCCGGCCATGCGTGTGAGGCGACCGCCGAGTGCGTTCAGTCGCAGCACTTGCGCCTGCAGTTGGCCCATACGGCGGGCGAGCGCATTGAGATGAGTGCTGGCTTCGCGCTTAGCGGCGTCGAGCGCGCGGGATTGCTTCGAAAGTTCTTTCGAGTAGGCGACAATTTGGTCTTCGGGATCGGCGTTACGTGTGATCAAATCATGGATATGAAATATCACCGTGCCCAACAACGCCGGCAGCAACAGACCGCCGACAAAGGCGATCGCAAGGAACTGGCGATGCGAGAACGAGGCGATCGTTCCCTTTCGGATCCCCTCTGAGATAACGATAATGTTCATAGGCTTTTTTGAGTCTAGACCATATGAGCGGGACTAAACCCTCCAGTGGGCTTAAACGCCTACGGGCGTACCTTCCTAGCGGATTGGCGAATACTCTCAGCCGACACGCGGACGTAGCGTCGAAATTACGACACTTGTGGCAGACCCATGTCCCCGAGCCTCTGGCCTCGCATGCGCATCCAGTGCGTTACGAGGCCGGTGTGTTGTACGTGCATGTCGATACGCCCGCGTGGGCCAGTCGCTTGCGTCAACAGCAGACTAGCGTGGCCACTAGCCTGCGGCGCGATGCTATGGCGCGTGAGCTGGTGGAAATTCGCGTGCGGGTTGTGCCGCTGGAACAAGCGATTCCACGGACTGCCAGAACCCCGGCACGAACGAGTCGGCTGACGACTGCTGCCGCTAGCCAAATCGATCGTACCGCCGATGGCATCAACGATCCGGAGTTGCGCGCCGCGCTCAAACGCCTGGCCGATCGGGCGGCGCGATCACCGTCGTCTAAGCGTGGTCGCTAATGAGAGCGTGTCGATGCCTCGGGACTCTGGTGGGTCGTAGTCGCCGCTACATCGCCGTCGGTGTGTTGTTGTTACTGACCGCCGCTTGCGCGCACGGCGCCAACCGCAATGTCATGCCGGCGCCGGCGTCGTCGCCCGCTACGCTTCGCGTTGCCGCCGTCGGCGACCTTATGCTGGGTGGCACCGCAACAGTGGAGCTTGCGCAATTCGGTTACGACTATCCGTTCGTGTACGTCGGTGATTTATTGCGCAGTGCCGATATCGCTTTCGGCAATCTCGAAGGTCCATTAACGGCGCGTGGTAGTGCGCACAGCAAGCAATTCGTTTTCCGTTCGCCGCCCGATCTGGTCGCGCCGGCGCTGGCGCGCGCCGGTTTCGATGTCGTTTCGCTCGCCAACAACCATTCGCTCGATTACGGTGCCGATGGATTACGCGATACCATCGACGCGCTGCAACGCGTCAACATTCACACCGCCGGTGCCGGTCACGATCTCGATGCCGCGCGCAAACCGGCGTTCATAGATGTCGCCGGTACGCGCGTTGCCGTGCTCGCGTATTCGTTGACGTTTCCCGAAGAGTTTTGGGCGACCGGCACGCAACCGGGAACTGCCTTTGGTCACGAACAACAGGTGCGTGCCGACGTTGCTGCCGCGCACAAGCGCGCCGACGTCGTGTTGGTGTCGTTTCATTGGGGACAGGAGGGTAGTAATGAGCTGCGCCCCTATCAGCGCACGCTCGGTCACGCCGCGATCGACGCCGGTGCGGCTGCCGTCATCGGTCATCATCCGCATCTCTTGCAAGGCGTTGAGCGTTACCGTAACGGTGTAATCTTGTATAGCCTCGGCAATTTCGTGTTCGGCTCGTACAGTTCGACGGCGACCCGCAGCGTGATCGCCGTATTGTCGCTGAGTCACGGTCGAGTGCACGAGCTCACGCTGTACCCGGTTGATGTCAATAATCTTGAAGTCGTGTTCCAGCCGCGGTTTTTGAAAGACCGAGCAGCAGACGAAGTGGTGGAGCAGTTGCAGCTATTGTCGCAACCGCTGAACGCGGCCGTGGAAAATCGCTCGGGTGTCGGCGTGCTAACGCTGACCGACGCGCCATAAATATATTAAGTCGTCGCCATAATGTGGTTTAATTGCGCGCCATGATCCGCCCCTACGAATTTCTTATCGGTCTGCGCTATACGCGTGCGCGCCGCCGCCATCGTCTGATCTCCTTTATCTCGGCGATCTCCGTCGTCGGTATCACGCTCGGTATCGCCGCGCTGATCACGATCTTGTCGGTGATGAATGGCTTCGGCAACGAAGTTCGCAACCGCATTCTCAACTTCATCTCGCACGCCACCATCAGCGAAACCAGCGGCCGCCTAAGCGACTGGCCGGCGTTGGTCGAGCGCGTGAAGGGCCAGCCGCATGTGCTCGCCAGCGCGCCTTATATATTGGGGCAGGGGCTGGCCGCACGCGGCAATAACATCAATGGCGTGCTGGTGCGCGGCATTCTGCCGGATGAGGAACGGCGAGTATCGGAAATCGCCGACCACATGGTCGAAGGTTCGATCGACGCGCTGAAGCCGGATGAATACGGCATCGTCATCGGCAATGCACTGGCGTGGAAACTGGATTTATCGCTCGGTTCGCAAGTGTCGCTGGTAGTACCGCAGGCGCAAGCGACCCCGGCCGGGTTATTGCCGCGCTTTAAGCGCTTTACCGTCGTCGGTATTTTCCGGCTCGATATGTACGAATACGATATCGGCCATGTGTTGATCCACTTGGACGACGCCGCCAAGCTGTATCAATACGACGATCAGGTCAGTGGCCTGCGGCTGAAGCTCGATAATCTCGATTTAGCGCCGCGGGTAGCCGACGACCTTACCGGTTATTTGGGTGGCGAGTATCGCGCACGCAGCTGGACCGACGAGCACATCAGCTGGTTTCGCGCGTTACAGTTGGAAAAAACGGTGATGTTTATCATTCTGCTGTTGATCGTCACTGTCGCCATGTTCAACGTCGTATCGACGCTGGTCGTTGTTGTCAACGAAAAGAAATCCGATATCGCGATATTGCGTACGCTCGGCGCCAGCCCTGGTAGCGTGCTGCGCATCTTCATGGTGCAAGGCAGCTTGATCGGTATCGGCGGAACCCTCATCGGCACAATCGTTGGACTGTTGATCGCGTTCAACGTACCCGACATCGTCAAGTTGCTGGAATGGATCCTCAATACCAAATTCTTGGCGGCCGACTTGTACTTTATTAGTGAAGTTCCGACCGAGGTGCGCTGGGTCGATGTCGCCTGGATTTCTGGGTCATCGTTAGTGTTGGCGTTGCTGTCCACGCTGTATCCGGCATGGCGTGCGTCGAAGGTGGAGCCGGCCGAAGCGCTGCGTTACGAATGAGCACAATACCAACTCCCAAAAAAGACTACGTATTACGCGCCACCGGCGTCGTCAAGATTTATGACGAGGGTGCGTTCAACGTTTCCGTATTGCGCGGCGTTTACCTGCGCGTCGAGCGCGGCGAGCAAATCGCCGTCGTCGGCGCTTCCGGCTCAGGCAAGAGCACGCTGCTGCATGTGCTCGGCGGTCTCGACCGCGCCACTGCCGGTCAAGTTGAAGTCGACGGTCAGGATATCGGCACGCTAGCGGAAGCCGCGCGTGGTGCGTTCCGCAATCAGAAGCTCGGCTTCGTTTATCAATTTCATCACCTCCTGCCCGAGTTCAGCGCGTTGGAAAATGTCGCTATGCCGCTGTTCATTCGGCGGACACCGAGGGCCGAGGCAACTACCCGGGCGAGCGCCATGTTGGCGCGCGTCGGCTTGGACGATCGTCTACATCATCGCCCAGCCGAGCTCTCTGGCGGTGAACGCCAGCGCGTCGCCATCGCTCGTGCCATGGTGACGGAGCCGCTATGCGTATTGGCGGATGAACCGACCGGCAATCTCGATCGTGAGACGGCACAGACGGTTTATGATTTGATGCTGGAGCTCAACCGTGAGTTGAAAACGAGCTTCATCATCGCGACCCATGACCTAACACTGGCGAATCAGATGGACCGGGTGCTCAAGCTCGATGATGGAGTATTGCGGGCGAACTAAGTAAGCACGTCAATCCAATCGCGAATTACTGCGCTGACTCCGCCGTCGGTCCCAATCGCGACCTACCTGCCAGCGCCACAGCCAGTGGATGCCGTAATAACCTAGCACTGCCAAGCTGCTCGATACGACGACAGAGCCGAGCACGAACGGTTGCCACACGCGCAAAAATTCGCCGGACAACCACTCCCAAGTGGGACTAATGGCGATATCTTGGTGTGGCGTATTGAGCAAGTATGCGCCGAGGGTGTAGCAAAAATAAAACACCGGTGCGAGCGTTAGCGGATTCGTAATCCACACGAGTGCAACAGCAATCGCCAAATTGGCACGGAAAAGAATCGCAAATGCGGCAGCGGGCACGCTCTGCAACGGCATCGGTATGAACGCCCAAAACAAACCGATGGCGAATGCCGAGGCGACCGAGTGACGATTCAAGTGCCATAAATTCGGATCGTGCAACAAGCGACCGAAAAACTGCAGGTGCTTGTGATTGCGGACCCGATCAATGTCAGGCAGGTAGCGGCGAATCAGTCGTCGGGCCATGACGCGCTAGTGTATAGTCCCCGCAACTAAAAGGAATATGTCCGCGTCGTGCGCGCAGCGGCGATTGCTTTCTTGGGTGGGATCCTCGTCGTACAGCAGCTGGCGGCATTGCCATCGCTCTATTGGAGCTTGGCACTGATCCCGGCGATTGCGCTCGCGCTTTGGCATCCACGTTGGTTGATCCTCGTCTTCTTCATCGGTGGCGTCGTTTGGGTAAGTTGGCGCGCCGATCTCGTCCTGCAACAGCAATTACCGCCCGCGCTCGAAGGACGCGATATCACGCTCGAAGGTGTCATTGCCGAATTGCCGAGTGCGACCGCTTATGGCACGCACTTCGCGTTCGATGTCGTGCATGCTGTCAGTGATAATGCCGCCGTTGTCGTCCCCGATCGGGTGCTGTTGAGCGCGGATCGCGATCTGCAGCCGCGCGCCGGCGATCGTTGGCGGTTGACGGTGCGATTGAAACGCCCACACGGACTGCAGAATCCCGGTGGCTTCGACTACGAAGCGTATCTCTTTCGCAATCACCTGCGCGCCACCGGTTATGTACGCAACCAGCCGGCGCCAACGCGCTTAGGTGAAGCGACAGGCCGTTATCGCATCGATCGTTGGCGCCAGCAACTCGGCGATCGCATGCAAGCGTTGATGCCAAACCGCGCCAACGCCGGGCTGATCGTCGCGCTCGCCAATGGCGACGGCGGCGGTGTGAACGATGCGCAGTGGCAGACGTTGGGTCGCACCGGTACGTTGCACTTGGTGGCGATCTCCGGCATGCATATCAGTTTTGTCGCCGGCTTGATGTTTATGTTGGTGCGATTTCTGTGGTCGTTAGCCGGTACGCCGGTGCTGCGTTTGCCGGCGCCGCTAGCCGGTGCGATTGCCGGTTTAGTTGCCGCCTGTGCTTACGCGGCGCTCGCGGGTTTTGTCATTCCGACGCAACGCGCGCTGGTCATGCTGGCGGTAGCGATGGCGGCGGTGTTGCTGCGCCGGCGGGTACCGCTGACGCAGCTATTGGCGGCGGCGCTGCTGCTGGTGCTGTTGTTCGATCCGCTGGCGGTGATGGCGCCGGGGTTTTGGCTGTCGTACGTTGCCGTCGCCGTCATCATCTACGTGATGATCGACGACGGTCCGGTTCGCTCGTTATGGCGCAAGTGGGGCTTTCTGCAATGGGCGATCGCCGTTGGTATGGTGCCGCTGACGCTATGGCTGTTCCAACAAATTTCGCTGATTGCACCGGTTGCTAATCTGGTGGCGGTCCCGGTATTCGACTTGTTGCTGGTTCCGCTCACGTTGTTCGGTACATTGTTACTCGGCTTCGGTGCCGATACGTTGGCAGCGTTGTTGTTCCAAGGCGGCGATACGTTGCTGGAATGGCTTTGGCCGGTATTGAATTGGCTGGCGAACATCGAGCACAGTCAATGGACCCAGCATCGTCCCAGCGGTTGGACGCTGGCCTGTGCCGTTGTCGGAGTATTGCTGCTGTTAGCGCCGCGGGGTTGGCCGGGACGTGCCGTCGGCGCGGTGTGGCTGCTGCCATTGTTTTTGATTCGTCCGGCCACGCCGGCCGCCGGTGAGGTGTGGTTCACGTTGCTCGACGTTGGCCAGGGACTGTCGGCGTTGGTGCGTACCGAGTCGCACGTATTGCTCTACGACACCGGTCCCCGCTGGAGTCCGCGGTCCGACGCGGGGCGTTCGGTCATCGTGCCGTATTTGCGCGCCAATGGGATCGATCACATCGATACCTTGTTGATGAGCCACGGCGATAACGATCATGCCGGCGGCCTGTCGTCGGTACTAAAGACATTGCCGGTCGCGCAGGTGTTGACTGGTGCACCGACGGTCGCCGGCGAGCCGTGCCGCGCTGGTCAGCAGTGGCGTTGGGACGAGGTTGAGTTCAACGTCCTCAACCCCATTGATGGACAGACCGGAAAAGAGAACAACATGTCGTGTGTGCTGCGAGTACATGGACCGCACGGTACGATTTTATTGCCGGGCGATATCGAGCAAGTGGCCGAACAATTGTTGGTCGAGCGTGACGGGCAGCGTCTTGCCGCCGATATCCTGGTAGCGCCGCACCACGGTAGCCGCACCTCGTCGAGCCCGGACTTTCTGGCGGCGGTGCATCCACGATACGTGGCGTTTGCAGTCGGCTATCGCAACCGCCTTCATCATCCGCATCCATTAGTGATCGAGCGGTATATTGCGCTCGGCAGCGAGTTGCACGATTCGCCGAGCAGCGGCGCGCTCGAATTCCGTTTGCGTGCCAGTGGTATTGAAGTGGTGGCCTATCGTGAGCGCAATCGGCGCTACTGGCAGACGCCGCCTTAAGACCGGTTTTTCAACAGCGTGCTATCTGTTAAATTAGCCGCACTTTTTCACTGCCGATAAAATATCCAATGTTCGAACTCATTAAAGCCGGCGGCTGGGTCATGTGGCCCCTCATCCTTTGTTCAGTCGCAGCGCTCGCAATTATCGGCGAGCGTTTTTGGTCGCTGCAACGCAAGTACGTCTGCCCGCCGGGGTTGGTGCCGCAAGTTCAGCAATGGCTCACGCGTAACGAGCTCGACGACAATCGCATCAATCTGGTCCGCGGTAGCTCGCCGTTGGGACGCATCATCGCCGCCGGTCTAACCAATCGTCGGCACAATCGCGAAATCGTCAAAGAGGCGCTCGAAGACAGTGGCCGTCATGTTTCGCCCGAGCTCGAACGCTATTTGCGCACGCTCGGCACGATCGCTTCAATCGCACCGTTCCTCGGCTTGCTCGGCACCGTGCTCGGCATGATCCAAATGTTCACCGGCATCAGCAGCCAAGGCCTCGGTGATCCGTCGATCGTCGCCAATGGCATCTCGCAAGCGCTGGTCGCGACCGCGACCGGTTTATCGGTAGCGATCCCGAGCGTCATGTTCTATCGCTACTTCCGCGGTAAGGTGAACGATTTGCTGATCGACATGGAGCAGGAAGCGCTGAAGCTAGTCGAAGTGCTGCACGGTCAGCGCGAGAAGGACTAAGCCATGAATTTTCGCCCCGCACCGGACGAAGAACCGGAGATCAATCTGATTCCGCTGATCGACGTCTTGCTCATGACGTTGATCTTTTTGATCGTCACTACCAGCTTTGCCAAAGAATCGCGGCTGCAGGTGCGGTTGCCGGAGGCGGCGCCGCAGACGACGCCGGACAAACCGTCGTTGCGCGTTACCATCGATGCGAAAGGGCAGTACTACATCAACAATCAAGAGTTGCTGAACAGCAGCGCCGAAACCTTGCGCAACGCGATCGCCCGTGCTGCCGGTAACGGTGCCGGTGGCATTAACAAGGATCAGCTCATCGTGATCCATGCCGACGCCAAGAGTCCGCACGAATCGGTGGTGCGGGTGATGGATGCGGCGCGACGCCTGGGCCTAACGCAACTTACCTTTGCGACTCAGCAACCGGCCGAATCGGCGAAATGAGTTCAGACGCATCGTCGTACAAGGTTAGAGACGATATTAAGCTCTACCGCCGGCTTCTCGCCTACGCCTGGCCTTATAAATGGGTTTTCCTGATCGCCATCATCGGCATGGCGATCCTGGCGTCGAGCTCGGCCGGATTGTCGGAGACCATGCGAAAGCTGGTCAACGAAGGATTCGTCAAGCGCAATCTGCGCACGATGACGTACATCCCGTTGTCGATTATCGGGATCATTTTCGCGCGCGCGTTCGGTAATGTCATGGGACAGTACGGCATCGCCTGGATCGCGCGCCGTGTCACCTTCGATTTGCGGCAGGCGATGTTTTCCCACCTAGTGCATTTGCCCAGCGCCTTTTATGACGCGTATCCCTCGGGCGGATTGATTTCCAAACTGATCTTCGACGTCGAGCAAATCGCCGGCGCCGTTACTGAAGCCGTGACAACGCTCGTACGCGATGGCCTGATCGTCGTTGTCATGACGGTGTACATGTTGTTTCTAAGCTGGAAGCTGACGTTGCTGTTCGTCGTCATCACGCCGATATCGACGATATTGATGCGAGTGATGAGCCGGCGTTTCCGCAAAGCCAGCGGCCAGATTCAGGGTGGCATGGCCGAAATCTCGCAAGTCGCGCAAGAAGCGGTCGGCGGTCAGCGTATCGTCAAGGCATTCGGCGCAGAAACGACCGAGACCAACGTTTTTCGCCGCTCGAACGAACACGTGCGCCGGCATCACCTGCGCAAGAACGCGGTATCGGTGATCGGTGTCGGATTATTGCAATTGGTGGCGGCGTTGGCGTTGGCATCGGTCATTTATTTCGCGTTGCTTACGGGTGACATCAATGCCGGCGATTTCGTCGCCTACATTACCGCGGTAACGTTGATGATGGGGCCGTCGAAGAATCTGGCGAAGATCAACGAAATTATCCAAACCGGTCTGGCAGCTGCACAAAGCGTATTTACCTTGCTCGATGAACCGCTGGAAGCGGATACCGGTACCGTCAGCCGCGACCCAATCAGCGGTCACGTCGAATATCGCCACGTCACGTTTCGCTATCCGACGGCAAAAGACGAAGCGCTGGCGGACGTCTCTTTTACCATCGAGCCTGGGCAAACGTTGGCGTTGGTCGGCGCCTCCGGTAGTGGCAAGACGACGATCGGGAGCCTGCTGCCGCGTTTTTACCGCGTCAACGATGGCGAGATATTCATCGACGGCGTAAATATCAACGACTTCGTGCTCGCCAATCTGCGCTCGCACATCGCCGTCGTCGGTCAAGAGACGACGTTGTTCGACGACACGATTCGTAACAACATTGCTTATGGACAGGAGCAGGCCATCGACGAAGCGCGTTTGCAGGAAGCCGCGCGTGCTGCGCATGTCGTCGAGTTCGCCAGTTTGTTGCCCGAAGGGTTTGAAACGCGGGTCGGGGAGCGCGGTACGCGTCTGTCCGGCGGCCAGCGCCAGCGCGTCGCCATTGCCCGCGCCATATATAAGAATGCCCCAATCCTCATTCTCGACGAGGCAACGTCGGCGCTCGATGCCGAGTCCGAACGTTACGTCCAGGAGGCGATGCAGACGTTGCGTGCCAATCGGACGACCCTCGTCATTGCTCACCGTCTTTCGACCATTGAGCATGCCGATCGCATTATTGTGATGGCGCGCGGTCAGGTGGTCGAGACCGGTACGCACAAAGAGTTACTCGCGCGCGGCGGTGCTTATGCCGCGCTATACCGCCAACAGTTCGCCGAAAATTAATCCGGCCTCAACGGAAAATGCGCTGGCTCGAACGCCAATGGCAGCACCCCACGTTCGCCAGCGGTTTATTGCTGCCGCTCGCTTGGCTCTATCGTGGCGTTGTCGCGTTACGGCGTTATGCCTATCGCCGTGGTTGGTGTCGTTCGGTGCGAATGGCGATGCCGGTCGTCGTCGTCGGCAACATCAGTGTTGGCGGCACCGGCAAAACGCCGTTGGTCGTATGGTTGTCGCGTCGGCTCGAGACGCTCGGTTGGAAACCCGGCATCGTTACTCGCGGCTATGGCGGCAATGCGCGCGACTGGCCGCAACGCGTTACGCCTGACTCCGATCCAAAACTCATCGGTGACGAACCGCTACTGTTAGCGCTACGTACCGCACGTCCGGTCGTCGCCGATCCGGATCGCGTGCGCGCCGCTCAGCAATTACTCAGCAGCGGTTGCGACATCATCATCAGTGACGATGGCCTGCAACACTATCGCTTGGCGCGCGACCTCGAAATTGCCGTCATCGACGGCGAACGCCGCTTTGGCAATGGCCGGTTGTTACCGGCCGGGCCGTTGCGCGAACCGCCGGTGCGACTCAACAGCGTCGATGCCCGCATCATTCATGGTGCGACTGAACCCGGCGAATGGGGTATGACGTTAACGCCGACCGTATACCATCGCGTTAACGACCCGACGATCACTGCCGCCTTAGCAACATTCCACGGGAAAGAGGTGCACGCCGTCGCCGGCATCGGTCATCCACCGCGGTTCTTCGCCTTATTGCGCACGCTCGGCGTCAATCCGATGGAACATGCGTTTCCGGATCACCATCGATTTAGTGCGAGCGATCTTGCATTCCCGCCGGCGCATATCGTCATCATGACCGAAAAAGATGCGGTAAAATGCCAGGACTTCGCTGGCGATTCCGTCTGGTACTTATCTGTCGATGCGCGCGTCGATCCGCGCTTCGACCAATGGTTGCAACAACGACTGCGGGAGATGTATGGATAAAAAACTCGTCGATATTTTGGTATGTCCGACCTGTAAAGGCCCGCTGGTTTACGACAAGGCCAAGGCCGAGCTCGTGTGCCGCGCTGAACGCCTGGCGTTCCCGATTCGCGACGATATTCCGGTCATGCTGGAAGACGAAGCACGCCGGGTGCCGGAAGCGGAACTGCCGAAATAAACGCAATGCACATCATCATTCCTGCGCGCTATGCCTCCAGTCGTTTGCCCGGTAAACCGCTGGCCGATGTTGCCGGCAAGATGCTGTTGGAACGCGTGTACGAACGTGCGTGCGCGACCGGTGCGAAAACGGTGGTCATCACTACCGACGACGAACGTGTTCAGCGCGCCGCTGAAGGTTTCGGCGCTAAGGTTTGCATGACCGCCGCGACCCACGCCTCCGGCACCGATCGCATCGGCGAAGTCATCGACCGTCTTGGTATCGGCGCGGATGAAGTGGTGATCAATTTACAAGGTGACGAGCCGTTGATGCCGCCGCGTTTGATTCGCGAGGTTGGCGACACGCTGTTGCGTAAACCGAAGGCGATGGTCGCCACTGCCTGTCATCCGATTACCGACAGGGAAGCGTTTACTAATCCGAATGTCGTTAAAGTGGTCTGCGATATTGAAGGTTATGCCACCTATTTCAGCCGCGCGCCGATTCCGTGGCCGCGTACGCCAATGAGCGGCGGCACCGACCAACCGATTCAGGCGTTGCGCCATATCGGCTTGTACGCTTACCGCGCCGGTTTTGTCGCGCGCTATTGCGCCTGGGGACCGTGTCCGCCGGAAGAAACGGAACAGCTCGAGCAGTTGCGGGTGTTATGGCACGGCGAGCGTATCGCCGTCTGTATAACCGATGATGCCCCCGGTACCGGCGTAGATACGCCGGAAGACCTCGAGCGGGTGCGTCACTATTTTGCTAGCCGGTCGTGACAACATGGTACGCGTACTGTTCGTTTGCCTGGGTAATATCTGCCGGTCACCGATGGCTGAAGGGGTATTTCGCCGGCTAGTCGAGCAGGCAGGGTATGCCGATCGCGTGCACATCGATTCCGCCGGCACACACGCTTACCACATCGACCAGCCGCCCGACCTGCGCGCGCAAGCCGCGGCAGCGCGGCGTGGCGTCGATATCGCCATGCTGCGCGGTCGTCAGGCGCTGGCGGAGGATTTGTTGAGCCATGACTATGTGCTGGCGATGGACGACGAAAATTACGCGCACCTGCGCGCGTTATGTCCGCCGGAACATGAACACAAGGTTCGGTTGTTTCTGGAATTCGCCACGCGTTCGAACGAGCGCTTCGTTCCCGATCCGTATTACGGCGGTGCGAGTGGTTTCGATCGGGTGTTGGACTTGATTGAAGATGCCGCGGAAGGACTGCTCGCCGACATTCGTAAACGCACTTCTTAAAAATGCAGGGTGGACAAACGGTCCACCCTGCATTGCTAATTACTCTGTCTTAATCGAATCTTCATTATTCCGCGACGGCGCCGGTGCAGTTTCTATCTGAACCAAGCGCGGTTCTTCCGATCGTGCTGATGTCGCCGGTGGTGGCGTCGATTCTGTATGTTCCACGGGTGTTGCTGTTTGCGGTTCGCGTACATTCGGTGCCGCCGGCTCGCTGGGACGCGGGCTATGGGTACGTTCATGCTCACGATGTTCATGGTGCTCGTCTTGATTCGTCTGCTGCGATTCGCGAAACGATGGCTGCTCCGAGGCGCCTTCCGGCCGTAACTCTTGCGGACGATCACTCCCCGTACGACCGCGACGACCCCGGCGGCCACGACGGCGGCCACCGCCTTCGCGCCGCTCATTGCGACCCGCAGCGCCTTCCGGGGGTTGCGGGTTGGCGTTCGCTGGCCGTGGTGGCCGCGGCTGATGCTTCGGCGCATCGGCTACGGGCTTCGGAGTCGGCGGCGTATTCCGTTGTTGATGACGCGGACGTTGATGGTGCTCACGTTCGCGGTGTTCGCGCTCGCGGGGTGCCGATGTCGGTTGTGGTCGGGTAGTGCGCGGTTCTTTGGCTTTGACGGGGGTAGCCGGCGCGGAAGTGGCTTCCGGCTCGGTGCTGAAGAAATTGGTAATCAAGCGCTTGATGAAGCTGACCGGCTTCTTCGGCGCCAACGGCACAGGTGCTGGCGCATGGGTCAGCGGACCGATCGCCGGCTTTTCGGCGACTGGCACGACACGGGCCGGCGTTTCGTCTTCTTCCTCATCGACCAATTCGATCTCGTAGCTTGGAACATCGGCTTCGGAGTCGTACTCATCCATGCGTAACCGGCGGATATGGTAATGCGGCGTTTCGAGTGTCTCGTCCGGAATCAGCATGATCGGTGTACCGATACGCGATTCGATGGCGTTGATCTCGACGCGCTTTTCATTCAGCAGGTAGGTGGCGGTCGTTACCGGCAGATGTATATGTACTGCCGCGGTATTTTCCTTCATCGCTTCTTCCTGAATCATGCGCAGGATGGAGAGGGCGGAGGAGCGTACCGAACGAATCACGCCGGTGCCGCTACAGCGCGGACACACCAGGCTCGACGACTCGCCAAGCGATGGCCGCAACCGTTGGCGCGACATTTCCAACAAGCCGAAGCGGGAGATGCGACCAACCTGTACGCGCGCGCGGTCGACCTTAAGCGCTTCGGTGATACGGTTTTCGACCATCCGCTGGTTGCGCACCGGTGTCATGTCGATGAAGTCGATGACGATCAGGCCACCCAAGTCGCGCAACCGTAATTGGCGTGCGACTTCATCGGCGGCTTCGAGATTGGTATTGAGGGCGGTTTCCTCGATGTCCGCGCCCTTGGTGGCGCGTGCCGAGTTGACATCGATCGTGACTAGCGCTTCAGTTTTGTCGAACACGATGGCGCCACCGGACTCGAGGCGCACTTCGCGTGAGAATGCCGATTCGATCTGATGCTCGATCTGAAAGCGCGAGAACAATGAGGTCTCGTCGGCGTACAGCTTAAGCCGCTCGACCCATTGCGGCGCCACTTGCTGCATGAACTTCTTCATGCGCTCGTGGATTTCGGGGTTGTCGACTAATACTTCGCCGATGTCCTGACGCAGATAATCGCGAGTCGCGCGGACCACGAGATTACTTTCTTGGTAAACCAAGAATGGCGCTGAACGTTCAACCGCTGCCTTAGTAATGGCATCCCACAGATGAATCAGGTAATCGAGATCCCATTGCAACTCTTCGGCACTACGGCCGATGCCGGCCGTGCGGGCGATCAACGAGTAGTCGTCGGGGATCGTGAGCTGAGCCATGGCTTCGCGGAGTTCGGCGCGCTCTTCGCCTTCAATCCGACGCGAGATGCCGCCACCCTTGGGGTTGTTCGGCATGAGTACCAGATAACGTCCGGCGAGACTAATAAAGGTGGTAAGGGCGGCGCCTTTGGTGCCGCGCTCTTCTTTATCGACCTGCACGACGAGCTCTTGGCCTTCCTTGACGACGTCCTTAATCTTGACGGAGCCAAGGGGTGTTTTGTCGTCGTAACCGCTGAAGTAACTGCGCGAGATTTCTTTGAGGGGGAGAAAGCCTTGACGCTCGGTACCGTAATCCACAAACGCCGCTTCTAGGCTGGGCTCGACGCGCGTGATACGCGCTTTGTAGATGTTGCCCTTTTTTTGTTGATAACTGGATGACTCTATATCTAAATCGAGGAGTTTTTGGCCGTCGACGATGGCAAGCCGCAACTCTTCCGGATGAGTTGCATTAAACAATATTCTTTTCATTTAAAATCCCCGACGCTCGGGGTTCACGCAGCATAAGGCAGGCGTGTGTGGCCATGCGGCACCCTGCGGGAAGCGGCACATCGTCGAGTGACGGGCGCTAAGCCGGCCTGGTGCGAAAACCCGTTTGCGTCTTACTGTGCGTCCCTACTATTGACTAGGGGGGTGAGAGACGCTGAACCCTTGTTATCCGGCAGGCTTACTCGAAAGTGGGATATGGATTCACTGCGGTCTGCTTGCCGGGACGGTACCGGTACGCTTTGTCCCGGTATGGAAAAATGTTCTATCTGACACGAATCAAAATAGGCCAATCGGGGCGTTCGTCGGTTGGCCCTTGACACCGTATCAAAAGATACAACGTGGGCACTATATCAATGAACTTACCCAGCAGCAATCAGCAAGTAGGGCAATTTAAATGAAAAAACAGGAATCCATGGAGGTGCGCTACGTCGAAATCGACGAGGCGCGCGAGGGCCAGCGCCTAGACAATTTTTTGCTGGGGCAACTGAAAGGCGTCCCTAAAAGTCATGTTTATCGGCTATTGCGGCGTGGCGAAGTTCGGGTTAATCGCGGTCGGGTAAAGCCGGATTACCGCTTACAGGCGGGCGATAGCGTCCGAATTCCACCGGTTCGGCAGGTGGTAAAGGTACAACCGGACGGGGACGGGTTCGAATGGTTGTTGCAACGAGTGCTGCACGAGGATGCCGACCTGTTGGTGCTCGACAAACCGGCCGGTCTCGCGGTGCACGGCGGTAGTGGTGTGCAGATCGGCCTAATCGAGGCGCTGCGCGGATTGCGGCCGGACGTGCCGATGCTGGAGCTGGTGCATCGCTTGGACCGGGACACCTCCGGTTGCCTGTTGTTGGCGAAACACCGACAAGCGCTATTGGCAATGCACGAGGCGCTGCGCGAAGGACGCATGGAGAAGCAATACCTGGCGCTGGTGCAGGGACGCTGGCGCGGCGGACCGCGAACGATACAAGCGGCGCTGGCGCGCGATCAAATGAGCAGCGGCGGCGAGCGGCGCGTCGGCGTAAGCGAAGACGGGCGCGAGGCGGAAAGCCTGTTCACGCCGAAGGGCTTTTACGGCTCGGCGACGTTAATGGAAGTCACGCTCGTGACCGGCCGCACGCACCAAGCGCGCGTGCATGCGGTTCACGCCGGCCACCCGATCGCCGGCGATGATAAATACGGCGAACGCGACTTCAACCGCGCCGTGCGTAAGGTCGGGCTGAAACGATTGTTCCTGCACGCCGCGCGCGTGCGGTTCATTCACCCGACGAAAGAAGTTACCATCGACATCGAAGCGCCTCTGCCAACCGAGCTGTCTCAAGTCCTGGAACGCCTGCGTGATACGTCCTCGTTATGACCTGATCGTTTTCGATTGGGACGGTACTCTCATGGATTCTGCCGCCAAAATCGTTCGCTGCTTTCAATTGGCGGCGGCCGATATCGGCCTAATACCGCCGAGCGATGCTGAGATTCGTAACATCATTGGATTGGCGTTGCGCGAAGCGATTGCCGTATTGCTACCCAATGCTGAGGCCGGCGCGCGCGAGCGGTTGGCCGATCGTTATCGTGATCACTTCGTACATTTAGACGAAACAGAAACGGTGCTGTTTCCCGGCGTCGAAGCGGGGCTGCAACGATTAGTCGACTCTGGCTATCAACTGGCGATCGCCACCGGCAAAGCGAGACGTGGCTTGGACCGCGTGTTGAGCGAAACGGCTATCGGCGCACATTTTTGTGTCACACGTTGTGCCGACGAAGCCTATTCCAAACCGCACCCGCAAATGCTGCACGATATTCTCGATTACACCGGCATAACTCCGGATCGTGCACTGATGGTGGGCGATACCACTTACGATTTGGAAATGGCCGCTGCTGCCAAGATGGGCGGTTTGGCCGTGAGCTACGGCGCGCATGCACGCGAACGTTTATTGGCGCTTGCGCCACTTGGCTGTTGCGATTCGTTTGTCGAGGTTTGCCAGTGGATCAAGCCCGGCAATTAATTTGTGCCAGTACGGCGTTAGTCGATGGCGCCGATGGCGTGCGCTTTACCGTGCGCCGTGACGATGGGACCTTTCCCGCTTTTGCAGTACGGTATCGCGGTCACGTGCATGCTTATGTCAATCGCTGTACGCATCGCGGTGTCGAGTTGGATTGGGCGCCCGGTCGATTCTTTGACGCAGACGGTCGCCATCTGATTTGTGCTACCCATGGCGCGCTGCATCATCCAGAAACCGGTGCTTGCATGGGGGGTCCTTGTAACGGGGGACTGGCCAAGCTCGAAGTAATCGAGAACAATGATTGCATTCATCTTGCGACATTCTGCGACGAGGTTATTCCGTGACCGACCCAAAAAATGAAACACCATCTTCACCAGAAAACCGTACGGCCGGTTGGGAACGCGATCTGCTAGAGCGATTTGCTTTCGCTAGTCTCACCGAACAACGGCGTGCCCGCCGTTGGAGTATCTTCTTCAAACTGTTCTTCGTCATTTATCTATTGTTCGTGTTGTTGATGGCTCTCAGTAATGGCCTCGGCAGTCATGGGTTGTCGACGCATCACACGGCGTTGGTCGAGCTCGACGGCACTATTGAAACCGACGGCCTGGCGGGTGCCGATGCTGTTATTACCGGTTTGCGCAGCGCCTTCGAAGATACCAACGCGCTCGGTGTAATTATCCGTGCCAACAGTCCTGGCGGCAGTCCGGTGCAGGCCGGTTATATCTACGACGAAATCAAACGCCTGCGTGCGAAGTATCCAAAGATGCCGGTCTATGGTGTCGTTACCGACGTCTGTGCCTCGGCGTGCTATTACGCATTGGCGGCAACTGACAAGATCTACGCCGATCGCGCCAGCATCGTCGGTTCCATCGGCGTGTTAATGGATGGGTTTGGGTTCGTCGATACCATGAAAAAGTTCGGCGTTGAGCGACGTTTGCTCACTGCCGGGGAGAATAAAGGATTTCTCGATCCGTTCTCGCCGATGACGCCAGCACACCGCGAGCGCATGAAAGTTATTCTCAATAGCGTCCACCAACAGTTTATCGAGCGCGTGCGTGACGGCCGTGGTCAACAATTGAAAGAAACCAAAGATATGTATTCCGGAATGTTCTGGACCGGCGAAGAGGCGTTGAAGCTTGGGCTAATCGACGATTTCGGCAGTGCTAGCTTCGTTGCCCGCGAAGTGATCGGCGCTGAAGATCTTGTCGACCACTCATTACACGAGGACATGCTCGATCGCTTTACGCGTCAATTCGGTGCGTCGATCGCCGGCGCACTGGGCATCCGCACGCGCGGAACCGCGCCGCAGTTGCGATAGAGCGCTAAACGACCACCACGCCTTCGTTCTCCAACATCCGTATCAAACGGATCAATGGGAGACCGATGAGCGTGTTGGGATCGTCGCCTTCGAAACGCTCGATCAGCACGATACCGAGGCCTTCGGACTTAACGCTGCCCGCGCAGTTGTAGGGCTTTTCCTTGTGCAAATAAGACTCGATTTGCGCGTTGGTGAGCTGCCGAAACAAGACCCGGTAAGGGATTACCTCGCTTTGGAGGCGGCCGGTACCGGCATTTAATAGGGCTAAGCCGGTGTAGAGTGTAACTTTCTTGCCCGATGCTGCCTGTAGTTGCTTGACCGCTTCGGCATGGGTGCCCGGTTTGCTGACAATGGCGCCATCATAGATGGCCACTTGGTCCGAACCGATAATGAGCGCATCCGGTCGGCGCTCGCCAATGGCCCGTGCCTTGGCAACCGCCAGCCGCTCCACCAGCGTCATTGGTGATTCGCCGGGCAGCGGCCGTTCGTCGACATCGGGCGCGATTGCCTCGAAAGGGAGCTGCAAACGCGCCAGCAGCTCGCGCCGGTAGGGCGACGAAGAAGCCAGGATTAGCGGTAGATTCGTCATAGCAGGGATTGGATCTATAAGAAGTTAGTGAAAGAAGCTAGATAGGTGGCGATCCTGCCCGGTCGACGGCCGCAGGTAAAGTCGGGGCAGTCCCAAAGTTTTTAATACCTTGTTTTGACACAGGTTACCGTCACCATTAAGATGCGCGCCTTATGTCTGCTGGCTGGCCTTCGACGATCGATCCCATTCAGCTTGCCGATCAAGGTGCGCGCTTAACCGGCGAGCTTCCGCTTAAAGGAATGCAGCGGCTGATCGACATGTGCCTGGATGATGCTGGGTCGGCTATGATCGACCTACAGTTCGACCGTAGTCAGGGCGACGGTGTGCGCACGATGGTTGGCAGGGTCCATGCGCGACTGCGGATGACTTGTCAGCGTTGTCTGCGACCGTTCGAGTTAGCGGTACGAACCGAACCGCGGTTGTTGTTACTGCGTCCCCGCGAGCGCGAGGATTTGCTCGAAAACGGCGATGCGTTAGTGGTCGAACAATCGATCCCGCTGAGCAGCCTGGTGGAAGATGAGCTGTTACTGGTGATGCCGATGGTGCCGATGCATGCACCGGCGGATTGTCCGGTAACGAGAAAAAGCGCGGGCAGTCAGCCGCAGCCAACAGAAGACAGTCGGCCCAATCCATTTTCCGTGCTGGAAAGACTGAAACGCACGGATCATTAATCTACTCAGTCAGTTTTAAGGAGTTCAAATGGCAGTCCAGAAAAGCCGAGTATCACCGTCACGGCGTGGCATGCGGCGCGCGCACGACAAGTTGACCACGTCGACCCTGGCGGTCGACAAGACCAGCGGCGAAACCCATCGCCGTCATCACGTGACCCGCGACGGCTACTATCGTGGCCGTAAGGTAATCGACAACAGCGCCGAGTAGTAGCGCGCACTTGCAAGGCGAAGGCGACATCGCTTGATCACCATTGCGCTCGACGCGATGGGAGGCGATCACGGTCCGTCCGTTACCGTTCCCGCCGCCCTCGCGGCGCTGACGAAAGAGTCGACGCTCAAGCTCGTTCTTGTCGGTCGTCGTGAAGTTTTGCTCGAAGAGCTCGCGCGTCATGGCGCGAGTGAGCACCCGCGTCTGCAAATTCATCACGCCGCCGAAGTCGTCGATATGGACGAGCCACCGGCACAGGCGCTGCGCAACAAAAAAGTATCGTCCATGCGCTTGGCCATTGAGTTGGTGAAGCAGGGCGAAGCGCAAGCGGCGGTGTCGGCCGGCAACACCGGCGCCTTGATGGCGACCGCGCGGTTCGTGCTGAAAACCATTCCTGGCATCGATCGTCCCGCTATCGTAAAAACATTACCGACCACGCGTGGTCGCACGCACATGCTCGATCTCGGCGCTAATGTCGATTGCACTCCCGAGCAGCTGGTGCAGTTCGCCATCATGGGCTCGATATTGGTTAGCGCCATCGACGGCAAACCGCGTCCGCGCGTCGGCCTGCTAAATATCGGCCAGGAAGACATTAAAGGCACGGAAGCGGTAAAGAAGGCGGCCGCGTTGTTGCGCGCAAGTCATGCGAACTACGCCGGTTATATCGAAGGCAATCAGATCTACACGGGCGATTTCGATGTCGTCGTCTGCGACGGGTTTGTCGGCAACGTCGCTCTGAAAACCAGCGAAGGCTTGGCGAATATGCTGTCGCACTTCATGCGCGACGAGTTTGGACGCAGTTGGTTGCGAAAGCTGGCAGCATTAGTGGCGCTGCCGGTGCTACGTTCGTTTCGTCAGCGCGTCGATACGCGACGTTACAACGGCGCGACCCTCATCGGTCTTAACGGCACCGTCGTCAAAAGTCATGGCGGTGCCGATGCCTTCTCTTTCGAATACGCAATCTACGAAGCACTTGCCGAAGTTCACAACCGCGTGCCGGAACGTATCGCCCGTGAGTTGCTCGGCATGCTTGGCACTGGCCAAGTGGCATGAAACATACCCGCATTCTCGGCACCGGCAGCCATCTTCCGGTGAAAATCGTAACGAACGCCGATCTCGAAAAGATCGTCGATACGTCCGATCACTGGATCGTTGAGCGCACCGGCATTCGCCAACGCCATATCGCCGGACCGGAAGAGACCACCAGCAGTCTGGCACTCGAAGCGTCCAAGCGCGCACTAACAGCGGCCGGCATCAGTGCGCAAGACATTGACCTGATTATCGTCGCCACCACCACACCTGATCTGGTATTTCCGAGTACCGCCTGCCTGTTGCAGGATCAGCTCGGGATCCAAGGTTGCGCCGCATTCGACGTGCAAGCGGTGTGCACCGGTTTTGTGTATGCGTTATCGATCGCCGATAAATTTATCCGTACCGGCAGTGCGCGCCACGCGCTGGTAGTCGGTGCCGAAACAATGTCGCGCATTCTCGATTGGAGCGACCGCGGTACCTGCGTGCTTTTCGGCGATGGTGCGGGTGCTGTTGTGGTCGGTGCCGCTGACGCGCCTGGCATAATCTCGTCGCACTTGCACGCCGACGGTCGCTACAAAGATCTATTGTGTGTGCCGGCCGGTATTTCCAGGAACAGCGAGCAACTCGCCGGCAGCGGTCGTTACCTGCACATGAAGGGCAGCGAAGTGTTCAAGGTGGCAGTGACCACGCTCGGCCAGATTGTCGATGAAACACTCGAAGCCAATGGTTTGCAGAAGTCGGACATCCAATGGCTCGTGCCGCATCAAGCGAACGTCCGTATCATTACTGCCACCGCGAAGAAGCTCGGTATGCCGATGGATCGGGTTGTGCTTACGGTCGATCGCCACGGTAACACCTCGGCCGCTTCCATTCCGCTGGCGTTCGATGAAGCGGTGCGCGATGGCCGCATTAAGCGCGGCGACACCGTGCTGATGGAAGCATTCGGCGGTGGCTTCACCTGGGGATCGGTTTTGTTGAAGTACTAACTCACGGATGTCTTAGCGATGACACTCGCATTCGTTTTTCCCGGGCAAGGCTCGCAGTCGGTGGGAATGCTGCATGAGCTCGCGCAAGCCCACACGCAAGTGCGCGATACATTCGCCGAGGCCGCGGCAGCGCTCGGTTTCGATCTATGGTCCATCGTCAGCAATGGGCCGGAAGAACGGCTCAATCAAACAGAAATCACGCAACCGGCGATGCTGTCTGCCGGCGTTGCTACGTGGCGCGTATGGCGCGCACAAGGCGGCGCCATGCCGGCGACGATGGCCGGTCATAGCCTCGGCGAGTACACCGCGCTTGTTTGCGCCGGCGCCCTCGACTTCACCGATGCGGTCCGCTTAGTTGCCGACCGCGCGCGTTACATGCAGGAAGCGGTGCCGGTAGGGCAGGGTGGAATGGCCGCCGTGCTCGGGCTTGAAGATGATGCCGTGCGCGCGTTGTGCGTGCAGGCTGCCGAAGGTGATGTGCTCGAAGCGGTCAACTTTAACTCGCCCGGTCAAATCGTGATTGCGGGAACCGCTGCCGCTATCGCGCGCGCGGTAGTGCTGGCGAAAGAAGCGGGTGCCAAACGAGCGTTAGCGCTACCGGTTAGTGTGCCGTCGCATTGTGCACTGATGGCGCCGGCGGCGGCGCGCATGGCGGAACGTTTCAAGTCGGTCAACCTACGCGTGCCGACGGTGCCGGTCGTGCATAATGTCAGTGCGCGCGCTGAAGCTGATGTAAATGCGATTCGCGACGCGTTGACACGGCAGATTGCCGCACCGGTGCGTTGGGTTGAGACGGTCGAGCAAATAACGAACAATGGTGCGCGCACATTCATCGAATGCGGTCCCGGTAAAGTTTTAACCGGTCTCAATAAGCGCATCCGCCGCGAGCTCGATTGCCGCGCCGTATACGATTCTCAATCATTGCAAGATACGCTGGCGGCATTACAGTAAGCCGCGCCGGCCTGATCGATAAGAGAGAATTCATGCTGTTGCAAAACGAAGTAGCGTTGATTACCGGCGCGAGTCGTGGTATCGGTCGCGCGATCGCGTTGGAATTGGGTCGCCAAGGGGCCTGCATTGTCGGCACCGCGACTTCCAGCGAAGGCGCCGAAAATATCGAGAAAGGACTGAAGGAAAATGGGACTAACGGTATCGGCCGCGTGCTTAATGTCACCCAAGCCGACAGCATCGATGCGTTGCTCGCAGAGATGGGAAAAACCGTTGGGATGCCGACTATTTTGATCAATAATGCCGGCATTACCCGCGATGGGCTGCTGTTGCGTATGTCGGAAGCCGATTGGGATGCCATTTTCGACACCAATCTGAAGTCCGTTTATCGCCTGACGAAGGCATGCCTGCGCTCCATGACCAAAGCGCGCAAGGGCCGTATCATCAGCGTGACCTCGGTGGTTGCGGCGATCGGCAATGCCGGCCAAACCAACTATGCCGCTGCCAAGGCAGGTATTATAGGTTTCACGCGTTCGCTGGCGCGCGAGGTTGGAAGTCGTAATGTAACGGTCAACGCCGTGGCACCGGGGTTTGTCGATACCGATATGGCGCGTGCATTGCCGGAAGCGAGCCGGCAAGCGCTGATCGGGCAAATTCCGCTCGGTCGGCTAGGGCTCGCCGAGGAAATTGCGCATGCGGTCGCGTTTCTCGCATCGCCGCAGGCAGCCTATATCACCGGTACAACCCTGCATGTGAATGGCGGGATGTACATGGGCTGACAACTCGGCTTGCCGGGTTCGCGCAAACTGTGATATCTATGCGGCCGCATTAGGCCAATCGGCCGTGATTCTATTAGTCAGTAACGATTAGCCTGTAGAATTGCGAAAAATCCCACCCACTGCCCGCTCGCCGTTGGTGGCGGGTAGGCGGAACGAGTCATACTTCGGAGGAACTCTTTGCCATGAGTAGTGTAGAGGAACGCGTCAAAAAGATTGTGGTAGAACAGCTGGGCGTAAATGAGACTGAAGTTACCGGCGACGCCTCCTTCGTGGATGATCTGGGCGCTGACTCTTTGGATACGGTCGAGCTCGTGATGGCACTGGAAGAAGAGTTCGATTGTGAAATCCCGGACGAAGAGGCCGAGAAGATCACCACGGTGCGCCAGGCGGTCGACTATATCAATTCGCATCTCAACTAATATTCTTCTGTTCGGCCGGCCGCCATCGTTTGCGATGACGGCCGGCCGAGCCTGCACCTTCTTGCGTACCCGCTCGCGCGAGGAACTCTGTCCTTGAATAAACGGCGCGTTGTCATCACCGGCATCGGTATCGTTTCGCCCCTAGGTATAGGCGTCGATGAAAATTGGAAGGCGATTCTTGCCGGTCGCAGTGGTATCAGTCGCATCACCCATTTTGATGCAACCGGCTTTCCGTCGCAGATTGCCGGGGAAGTGAAAGATTTCGATCCGACCCGCTTTATGAGCGATAAGGAAGCGCGGCGTATGGATCGCTTCATGCAACTTGGTATGGTTGCCGGCATCGAAGCGTTCAAAAATTCCGGTCTACAAGTTACCGACGCCAACGCTGAGCACATCGGCGTGCATATGGGTTCAGGCATCGGCGGGATCGAAACCATCGAAGGCATGACCGAAACGTTGCGCGAGAAAGGTTCGCGTCGCATCTCGCCGTTCTACGTACCGGCTGCCATCATTAATATGATTTCCGGCCATCTGTCGATCATGTTTGGTCTCAAGGGGCCGAACTTGGCGATGGTTACTGCCTGCTCGACAGCAACGCATGCCATCGGCGACGCCGGTCGACTGATCGAATACGGCGATGCCGACGTCATGATTGCCGGCGGTTCCGAGGCGGCGATTACCCCGACCAGCATGGGCGGCTTCGGCAATTCCAAAGCGCTATCCACTCGCAACGATAGTCCCGAGACGGCGAGCCGGCCGTGGGATACCGATCGTGACGGTTTCGTTATGGGCGAAGGTGGCGGCGCAGTAGTGTTAGAAGAATACGAACACGCCAAACGACGCGGTGCACGCATCTACGCCGAGCTCATCGGCTTCGGCCTGAGCGGTGATGCGTTCCATATGACTAGCCCACCCGAAGGCGGCGAAGGTGCGGCGCGTTGCATGCGCAATGCGTTGCGTAATGCCGGCGTCAATACCGGTGATGTGCAGTATGTGAACGCGCACGGCACATCGACTCCGCTGGGCGATCTTGCCGAGACGCTCGCCATCAAAGCGGCATTTGCCGATCATGCACGCCGGTTGGCGGTTAGCTCGACTAAGTCCATGACCGGTCATTTACTCGGTGCCGCTGGCGGTGTCGAGGCGATCTACACCGCGCTGGCGGTGTACCACCAGATTGCACCGGCGACCATCAACCTAACGACGCCGGATCCGCAATGCGATCTCGATTACATCCCGGGCAGTGCGCGCGAGATGAAAATCGATGTCGCCATCTCCAACTCGTTTGGCTTTGGCGGCACTAACGGCACGCTGGTATTGCGCCGACTGGCGTGACGCCGGCGATCCGTTTCATCCTTCCTCGCATAAATCCCGCAACGGCGCTTGAACAGGCGCCGTCTGCGGCGTATACCAAGTCCATGAGCAAGCAGCCGACGGGGCGACGGTGACGTCCCCGCGCATACTTATTAATGGCACGCCGGGCGATAGCGTATCGGTGCAGGACCGAGGCTTTCAGTACGGCGATGGTCTATTCGAAACGATCGCCGTGGACGACGGCATCCCGTTGCGTTGGGCGCGACATCTCCGGCGATTGCAACGCGGCGCCGAACGTCTGCGGTTACCGCTACCGGATGTAAATCTTTTACGCGTCGAAGCCGATTCGCTTTGTCGTCAATCGAAGCAAGCGGTACTGAAGCTCATCATTACTCGTGGTCCATCAGCGCGCGGTTATCGTCTACCGGAAAGCACGCAACCAACACGCGTAGTAAGTCTGTCGGCCTGGCCGGAACGGCGTGAGCCGGAAGGCGGCGCGTCGGTGCGTATCTGCCAGACGCGGTTGTCGTCGAATCCGCTGCTCGCCGGTATCAAACACCTGAATCGTTTGGAGCAGATACTTGCCCGTGCCGAATGGGCCGACGACTATACCGAAGGCCTGATGCTCGATGCGACCGACGGTGTGATCGACGGTATCTCCGCCAATGTATTTGCTGTTATCGACGGAGTCCTGACGACACCAGACCTGTCGCATAGCGGTGTTGCCGGTATCGTTCGCGAGGTCGTATTGGAACGGGCGGCGCTCCTCGGTATACGCTGGCGCGTGGCATCGCTTCCGCTCGATGAGTTGTTCCGCGCCAACGAAGTTTTTTTGACCAACAGCCTTATCGGTATTGCACCGGTAATGCAGCTTGAACACAGGGGATATGCGGTTGGCGAAATCACCGAAACGCTCCGGACAGACTTCAAAGACGTCGGCGCAGCGACATAAGAAAATGCCCAAGCTCAAGGTGTTCGGCGCTTTCGTCGCCGCGATTATAGTTTTGGTGATCGGTGCTGGCGCGTATCTCTACTGGACGTGGCATCATCCGTTAGAGCCGGGTACGGATACTTACCTAGTAAAACCTGGCACCAGCATGCGCGGCCTCGCGCAGCAGCTTTACGAACGTGGCGTTATACCGGAGCCGCACTCACTGCGTTGGCTCGGTTATGTTTCCGGTCGCAGTCGTCAGCTCAAAGCCGGCGAGTACCGGTTCCGTCCGCATATCAATGCTGTCGAGTTGCTCGACCAAGTCGTCGCCGGACGAGTCATCGAATATCCGGTGATATTCGTCGAGGGTTGGAATTTTTCGCAAGTTATGAAGGCGCTCGCGGCGGCACCCAAGCTAACGCAGACGCTGACCGGACTGACGCCGGCGCAAATCATGGCGCGACTCGGCCATCCGGAATTGCACCCGGAAGGGCGGTTTTTCCCCGATACTTATTATTATTCCACCGGTAGTACCGACCTTGCGATTCTCACGCGCGCATTTAAACGCATGCAGACGCGTTTGGAGGAAGAGTGGGAACGGCGCGCGGCGGATTTGCCGTTGCCGACAATGGATGAGGCGCTGGTAATGGCTTCAGTGATTGAGAAGGAAACCGGCGACGCCGCTGAGCGGCGGCAAATTGCCGGCGTGTTTATCAATCGTTTGCGTAAGCGTATGAAGCTGCAATCCGATCCAACCGTGATTTACGGTATGGGCGTGACCTACAACGGCAACATCCGCTTGGTCGATTTGCGGCGCGACAATGCTTACAACACGTATACCCGCTACGGCTTGCCGCCGACGCCGATTGCCATGCCGGGCGCGGAATCGTTGGCCGCCGCGCTTCATCCGGACGATACCGACGCATTGTACTTTGTTGCCCGCGGCGATGGTTCGCATGTGTTCTCCGATACGTTGCAAGAACATAACGCCGCCGTTATAAAATATCTGCTCGGCGGTAAGGCATCGGTCGGTCGATAATTATGACGGGTCTCTTTATTACATTCGAAGGCGGCGAGGGGGCGGGCAAGAGCACGCAGTTGCAGCGAGTCGCCGATTGGCTGCGTGCACAACAGCGCGACGTCGTCGTGACGCGCGAGCCGGGCGGGACCGAGCTCGGCGAGCGCGTTCGCGAGATCTTGCTGCATCATCGCGGATCGATGGCGGTTGAGACGGAAGTGTTGTTGCTATTTACCGCGCGCGCGGAACATCTGGCCGAAGTGATCAGACCGGCACTGGCCGCCGGCAAGATTGTGTTATGCGACCGATTTACCGATGCGACTTACGCCTATCAATGTGGCGGCCGCGCTTTCCCGCGCGCGCGGATCGCCGCGCTCGAGCATTGGCTGCAACAAGGATTGCGGCCGAATCTGACGTTGTTGCTTGATGTGCCGGTTGTGGTTGGTATGGAGCGGGCCGGGCGACGCGGCAGTTCCGATCGATTCGAGCGCGAACAGCTAGAGTTCTTCGAGCGCGTATCCGCCGAATACCGGGCGGCAGCGGAGCGTGAGCCGCAGCGATTTCGCCTAATCGATGCCAGCCGCAGCGAAGCCGAGGTAACGGTGGCGATCATCGCTGCACTTAAGGAAGTCGTTCATGGCTGAAATTGCGACCGCATCGACCTCCGGTACCTCGCCGCACCTCGGTTACCGCGAGCGTTTTCCGTGGCACACGACTCCCTGGAATCTTCTGGTACGCGACCTGGCGCGTCTACCGCATGCCTTGTTGCTGCAAGGCCCGGCCGGTCTTGGCAAAACCGCGTTCGCCTGGCGTCTGGCGCATACGCTGTTGTGCGCCGGTACCGGCGTTGACGCTGCGGCATGCGGGCACTGCGGTAGTTGTGAGCTGTTTAGTGCCGGCACTCACCCCGATCTCCTGGCGGTGAGTCCGATCGACGACAGTACGATCATCACTATCGACCAAGTGCGGGAAGTGCGCGAGTTTTTCGCACTGAAGCCACATACAGCGACACGCAAATTAGTCGTTTTGGCGCCGGCCGAGGCAATGAATGTCAATGCGGCTAACGCCTTGCTGAAAGTGTTGGAAGAGCCACCCCCGGGAGGCGTGCTGTTGTTGGTGGCATCGCAGCCGGCGCGGCTACCGGCAACCGTTCGCAGCCGTTGTCGCTCGATCTTTTTTCGGGCACCGGCTGAGAGCGAAGCCATCGAGTGGTTAGTTGCACAGGGCACCGTCGTTGCCGATCCCGCTGGACTAATTAAGCAGGTAGGTGGGGCGCCCCTACGCGCTTTGGCACAACTGAAGACGCCGCCATCGGCGAACCTGTCGGAGCTGACCCAGGACCTCTTAGCCCTCAAGAGCGGAAAGGACAACCCGCTACGGGTCGCTACTCGCTGGAAGAGCGCCGGCGGCGTTGCCTGCCTGGAATGGCTGCAACGCCATCTCACCGATCAAATCCGGAGGGAAATGCTAGCCGGGGAAAAAAATAGCCATAAGGTAAAGGACTTATACAGCTATTTTGATGCTGTCTCTGAAGCCAAAAACCTGCTTCCGGGACCACTCGACGAAACATTATTGCTGGAAGATTTGCTGATCCGCTGGTGTCGCACCTCCACTTGAATCGACTAAGCTTGAAGCACTGATGAGTACCGAAACTCCACCCAAAGGCCCAACGGTAGTTCCGCCGCCGGCCCCGTCTACCGCCCGTCCTGGGGTCCTGTCACTAACGATCAAAGACAAGAACGCGCTTTATGCCGCCTATATGCCGTTCGTGAAAGGCGGGGGCATCTTCGTTCCGAGCAGCCGGCCGTACAAGCTTGGGGAAGAGGTGTTCATGCTGTTGAGCTTGATGGAAAGCAAAGAAAAGATCCCAGTCGCCGGCCACGTCGTCTGGATTACGCCCAAAGGCGCACAAGGCAGCCGTACCGCCGGTATCGGCGTTCAGTTCAGCGAAAAGGATGCGGGGTTGGCGCGTTCAAAGATCGAAACCGTACTCGGTGGGTCGTTGAATTCTGAGCGCCCGACCCACACAATGTAACGGTGCATTTCGTCGATTCGCATTGTCATCTCAATTTTGACTCCCTAGGTTCCGATCTTCCCGCGGTCCTCGAGCGCGCCAACGCCAATGGCGTGCAGCACATGTTGTGCGTATCGGTGACGTTGGAGAAGTTTCCGGAGGTAAGGGCGATCGCGCACGCCTATCCACATATTTTTGCTTCCGTCGGTGTGCACCCGGATGAAAAGGAAGGTCGCGACCCGACGGCGGAAGAGCTCATCGCGTTAGCCGACGATCCGCGCATCGTCGCTATCGGCGAGACCGGCCTCGATTATTTTCGCAGCAAAGGCGATCTTAGCTGGCAGCACACCCGTTTTCGGCATCACATTCGCGCCGCCCGCGCTACCGGTAAGCCGCTCATCATCCACACCCGTGAAGCCGCCGCCGATACGATTCGCATCATGGCGGAAGAAAATGCAGGTACCATCGGTGGGGTAATGCACTGCTTTACCGAGAGCTGGGAAGTCGCACAGCAGGCGTTGGATTTAAATTTTTATATTTCACTTTCCGGCATCGTTACTTTCCGCAATGCTGAAGCGCTGCGCGATGTCGCCCGCAAAGTGCCGGCGGATCGGCTGTTGATCGAGACCGATTCACCTTACTTAGCGCCGGTGCCGTTCCGTGGCAAGACCAACGAACCGGCGTATGTACGCCACGTCGCCGAGTGTGTCGCCGAAGTTCGCGGCGAACCGCTCGCCGCTATCGCCGAACAGACCACGCGCAATTTCTTCACGCTGTTCAACAAAGCAACAATGTAGCTTGGGCAGCGAGCTCGGAGTCGTGTTGTTATTCCGCCGCCCAAGCCAATGCTCGATCGAGCTGTTCCAATGTCGTATAGAAATTCGGCGAAAAACGAATTCCACCGCCTCGCGGCGCGCAAACGACATTGCGTGCCTGTAGCTGCGCGTGTACCTCCGTTGCCGGTCGATGTTGATGGCGGAACGTCACGATGCCGGCATAGCGACCGGGCACGGACGACGTCATCAAGCCAAGATTTGCATGACGCTTAATTCCTTCAAATAATCTTTCCGCTCGTAGCAAGACCCGTCGTTCGATTTCCGGCAAGCCTATCTCCAACAATAACGACACGCTGGCGGCGAGCGCATAAATACCGACCATATTCGGGCTGCCGCACTCGAACCGGCGCGCCGACCGCGCCGGTTGCCAATCGGTACGCGTGTAATCACCGACGGCTTCGACCATGTGCCAACCGTATTGATGCAGCGCTAGCCGCTCGCGCCATTCGGCACGGCAATAGAATACGGCGATGCCTTCCGGTGCGAGCAGCCACTTATGGGCATCGGCCATCAGAAAATCGATGTGCATCGCTTCTACATCATGCGCAAAGACACCGAGCCCTTGAATCGCATCAACGCATAGGGCAATGCCACGCGCTCGGCAGAGTGCGCCCAACTTGGCGAGATCGATACGCAAGCCGCTGGCATATTGCACCGAGCTGATTGCCAGCAAACGCGTGCGCCGATCGGTAGCTTCGAGCAACGCTTGCTCAGGATCGGTCTTGTCGCGCAATGCCACCTGACGTACTTGCACGCCGGCTGGTGCTAACGACTCCCAGACGACGCGGTTCGACGGGAACTCTTCATCGCTGATAACGACGTTGTCGCCAGTGCTCCAGGGGAATCCGTGCGCCACGACCGATAGCGCCTCCGACGTATTTTTAAGAAAGGCGATATCGTCCGGCGACGCGGCATTGACGAGCTCGGCACATAGGCGGCGAGCGGCCCGTTCGGTCTGCATCCACTCGGGATAATGTTGTGCACCGTTACGGACATTCTCTTCGGCGAAGCGCTTGACGGCCTCGCCGGCGCGCCGCGGCCAAGGCGCGACAGCGGCGTGATTCAAATAAATTAAATCGGGCGCCTGCGGAAATTCGTGAGTCAACAGCTGGTCGATCGTCATGAAGCTCTCTAGCGATGGGTCTGATCGATCATATCACCGCCGAAAATTCAGGGTCAGGTGTTTCCAAGGGTGCTGCTGGAAACCTTCCGGCAGGCATCAACGCAGGAGCAGCAACATCTCGATCACATAAAGAGGTGGGCACGAGCAGAGCGTGCGGCGGAAGATGTTAATTTCGTTCCTTCTCCTCCTCCGCGGAAATGGAGTGGGGGAAGGCCCAGTTGTTTCCCCTATCGACACTCAGTAGTTTCTCTTATCAGGATTTTTCTGCGTAGATAAAGTGAAGGACATATTGCATATTTAGGTATTAATAATTAATTACAATCCGTTGTCGCGCTTATTACGCGGAATCGTCGGTGTGTAAAAACAATTAGAAAGGGAAGAGCGCTAATGAGCGTATTGTTAGTTATCTGTGACGTCAGCGATCCGGACAAGCGCACGAAAATCTTTAACACGATTAAAAGGCGTTACCGTAGTTGGACGGCGTTATCAGAGTCGTGCTGTGCGATATATACTCCATTGCTCCCGATAAAGGTTTACGACGATTTAAAAATCTTTCTTAACGCCGACGATCAACTCTACGTCATTCAGCTAGCCAAGCCCTATACCGGCTTCGGTCCGCGCAAAACGACCGAATGGTTGAGCGATTATCTGCCGGTACAGTCAAAAAACTAACCACGCCGTTTCCGGCGCTCCACGGAAGGAATTCCTCAACTAGGCTTGACGTAGGAGGAATGCCCGGGACGTATGACAACGCGCGAATACAATTTCGACGGTATCGTCGGGCCGACCCATAACTATGCCGGTTTGTCCCGTGGCAACGTCGCGTCTACCGAAAATGCCAAAGCGACATCAAACCCGCGACAAGCGGCGCTGCAAGGATTGGAAAAGATGTGGGCGTTGGCACAACGCGGTATCGCCCAGGCGGTTTTGCCGCCGGTCGCGCGACCGAATATCGAACTGCTGCGCACGCTCGGCTTTAGCGGCGATGATGCGCAGGTGCTACAGCACACCGCCCGATCGGAACCACTACTGCTGGCCGCTGCCTATTCGGCATCGTCCATGTGGACCGCGAACGCGGCCACGGTCAGCCCGTCGGCCGATACCGGCGACGGCCGTTTGCACCTTACCGTCGCCAACTTAAACAACAAGCTGCACCGTTCGCACGAGCATCCACAGACCTATCGGATTCTGCAGGCCATCTTCGGTAACCGCGAGTACTTCGAGGTGCATTCAGCATTGCCCGGTACACCGGTGTTTAGCGATGAAGGTGCTGCCAATCACTCGCGCTTCGCTAAATCCTACGGCGGGCCTGGCGTGGAACTATTCGTCTACGGCAAATCGGAATTCGAACCGGGGGCAGTTGCGCCAGTGCAGTTCCCGGCGCGACAAACGCTCGAAGCGAGCCGTGCTGTCAGTCGCCGTCATCAGCTCGCAGAATCCACGGTGGTCTTTGCCCAACAAAATCCAGCGGCGATCGATCGCGGCGTGTTTCACAATGACGTCATCGCCGTCGGCAATCTGGATATGTTGTTCTATCACGAAGACGCCTTCTTGGATGAGACAATCACGTTGGCAGCGTTGCGCGCGGTTGGTAAACGCCTCGATTTCGACATCAAGCCGCTGCGAGTGACGCGTCGGCAGGTGTCGTTGGACGATGCGGTAAAGAGTTACCTTTTCAACAGTCAACTGCTACAACGATCAGACGGCAAGCAGTTGTTGGTTGTGCCCAACGAGTGCGAGGAGACGCCGAGCACCCGTGCGCTACTGGCATCGCTAACAGTCAGCGGTGGGCCAATTGCAGAAGTGCTCACTTTCGATTTGCGGCAAAGTATGCGCAATGGGGGTGGGCCGGCATGCCTGCGGTTGCGTGTGGTGTTGACCGAGACCGAACGTCAAATGCTGCAAGGCAACGTCATTCTCGACGAGCCACTTTATCGAGCGCTGAAAGATTGGATAACGCGGCACTATCGCGATCGTTTGGTATTCGCCGATCTCGTCGACCCGCAGCTTGCGATCGAAGTGCGCGACGCACTTCAAGAACTCGAATCGTTATTGCGACTTCCCGGTATTCTGCTCGCTTAACCCTGTTGCTCGACCAGCCTGGGCGCAAGTTCTATGTTTCGCCATCGCCCCACAAATGGAGTGAGGCGCCGGATAAAAAGAATCCCGGCCGCGCCAACGCAACTCCTGTCACTTCTCGATCACCAGATCTGTCAGCGGTTTACTGCAGCAGATCAAGATAAACCCCTGATCGATTTCGCGCTGGCGAATCCCGCCTTTATGCACCATATCAACTTTGCCGGACGCAAGCTTGCATTTGCAGGTACCGCACATGCCTTGCGCACACGACGCCGGCAGCCGCAAGCCATTGGCGCGTGCCGCGTCGAGAATGTTGGTTTGCGAATCGCAGTTCACGGTACGCCGGCTTTTTGCGAAATCGATGGTAAATTGCGCCTGCGCTGCCGTCGCCGCTGGCACGGCTGGTGGTTCGGCGTTGGTCGAGGCCGCTTCTTCGAACGAGAAGCTTTCTTGGTGGTAATGCGATAAATCGAACTCGGACTGGGCAAGCATTTCCTTGACCGCCTTCATGAACGGCCCGGGTCCACAAGTGAACACTTCGCGCTCACGAAAATCCGGGGCAATCAGTTGCAACGAGGCGGGCGAGAGGTAGCCGGTGTAGCCGCTCCATTCCGGTTGTTTGCCGCGATTCTCGCAGACGAAAGCGGTGCGAAATTTCTGCATGTGACTTGCCATCATTTCCAGCTCACGCTTGAAAATGATGTCGTTCGGCGTGCGCGCGGCGTGCACGAAAACGATGTCTTGATCGTCGCCGAACTCGTAAAACGCGCGCGCCATCGACATCAACGGTGTGATACCGCTGCCGCCGGACAGGAACAGATATTTTTTTGCCGGTTTGTTGACGCAGGTGAAGTCACCCGCCGGTCCGAGCGCACGCACGCTGTCGCCGACGCGCAGATTGTCGTGCAACCAATTGGAGACTTTACCGCCCGGTACCCGCTTCACCGTGATCGAGATCGTATCCGGCCGGGTAGGGGCGGACGAAATGGTGTAGCAGCGATTGATGCGGTCGCCGTCGATTTCCAACTCCAGCGTGATGTACTGCCCGGGGCTGAAACGGAACAGCCGCGGTTCCGGCGCCCGGAAGAAAAAGCTTTTGACGTCGTGCGTTTCCTGCTGGGTGCGGCAGCAAATCAAATAGTCGTCGCGCTCGCCGTTCCACGACGTCGGCACTTGCGCCAAAAACTCTTGGGTCAGACGGGTATCCAATGCTTGCATGGGTTCGAGCTCTAGAGTGCGGCGCGTAGCCGCTTGATGTACCAGCCGCAAAACTTTTCAACTAAGTCTTCGGTGTACGGCGACAACGGACCCGGTTGATAGGCTTTGCTACGGACGCCGCGCTGCGCTTGCTCGACCAGCATGCGGTCCTGATCGTTGGTGGCATTCCAAACTGCCATCAGGTTTTCCAAGTTGTAGTCTTTGCCTTCGATCGCGTCTTTATGCACCAGCCACTTGGTACGCACGAGCGTGGTCTCGGCGGTCAACGGCAACACCGAGAACGTGACGATGTGGTCGCTCATGAAGTGATGCCATGAATTGGGCTGAGTCCAGAACGACAGGCCGCCGAGATCGGCACGTTTGAAGTCGCCGAGCAGATGGCTGCACGCGACTTTCGAATCGAGTGTTTGCGATTCATGCGCGCGATCGAGAGGTAAGCGCATGGTTCGGAAGCCGGTGACGCGGTCGTTCAGGTGTTCGAGCTCACGCGACGGCAGGCCATCGGCCTCCCAGCGCGCATGGTTTTGCGCGACCGTCGATTCAAAGTTGTTCAGCAGCTCGGCGTGTTCTTCGGTCGGTGCATAGCCAAAGCCGTATTCATAAACCGAAATCGTCAACTCCGGATGGTTCGCGCGGCAGTGATAGCACTCGCGGTTATTCTCCATCGTCAGCTTCCAATTGCAATGCTCGACGATGTCGACTTGTGCCGCGATCTTGGTGTTGGCGATTTGATGCGGTAACAAGTAGGGCTCCATCTGCCGACGCATTTCTTCAAAGTCGACCGGTGGATGTTCCGCTAGGCAGATAAACAGCAGGCCGGCAAGATTGCGTAAGTGCACCGTTTTCAGGCCATGCTTGCAGCGGTCGAACTGCTCACCCATGTGCTCGGCCGAGATCAGTTCGCCGGTGAGGTTGTAAGTCCATTGGTGATACGGGCACACCAAGTTACCGACGACGCCTTTCGATTCATTGCACAACCGTGCGCCGCGGTGGCGACAAACATTGTGGAACGCGCGGATCTGCATATCGTCGTCGCGCACGATCAAAATCGACTCATTGCCGATTTCAACCGTGAAGTAGTCACCCGGCTCGGCGACGTCGGGCTCGATGCCGACGTGGATCCAGTGGCGACCGAAGATTGCGTCCATATCGAGGTCGAATACCTCGCGGCTGGTATAGAACGGCGCCTCGAGGCTGTACCCCGGTTTGCGATCGGCGATCAGCGCCGGCAGATCTACTGTCGTTCGTGCCGGCGTCGGTTCTACTCGATGTAACTTGTGTACCGTCATCGTAAAAGTCCTGAAGCTATTAAATAGAAGTTCAACGATCGAGCGCGTTAATGCAGTACCGGGCGCTCTGTGACTTCGGCAGCGGACACGATTGCAAACGTGGTCGTTGCCGTTTTAATCACAATTAGGGTGCCGGTATCCGTCATGACAATGGCCATGGCGAAATCATTCGCGGCGTCCTTTTCCTTGAGTGCTGACATAGACATAACTTGTCTCCTTCCAGGCGTGGCTACTCATTCGCGCGTGCGGCGACCTCACGCAACCGTGCTGAGCGATTTCAGTGGAGGAGTTAAAGACGGATGCATCCCTGACAACCATCTGCATCGCCCACCGCGATACTAATTGCTATTCACCCTAGGCCGGTCTCCGGGCTCACGAGCTGGATGTTGTATCCTTGACTAGCGCCTTCCCGTGCTATTACACAGTGGCGTGCTGCTAGCCTTGCTCGTTTACCGTTGCGGGGGCAGCGTCGGATTTGCTGAAGTAAGCGCACCGAACTTCCCGTTTCATTCCCGCGGATGAATATCCTGGGAATACCTAGAGCGCTAATACCTACACAGTCTAGGGGCGCGAAAAAAAAACGACGAGCTGGCGGGCGGCGTTGTCTTGTCTGAACGCGTCGTCACGGCGTCGCTGATAGATATCCAGGAAGGTAGGGACGGGGGTCAACTTAACGTTCGACCTTTACACCTTTTCGTAAGACCCTAGATATAAACCACAGTTTCCGAATCGACCATTTACGTGTGCGCGATTCGATCTGCCTGGTCGCCGATTTGTCCGAGTCGCCTGCCCAGCGCTATATACAGTGGCAATCCCATTTCGATTGAATCTCACGCAGTTTGTTGGTGGGTGAGCAGGCTGAAGTCGAGATCGCCGGGTTCAAGCTTGGCGATCAAATCAATCGGAAATGGGAGCCGCTCAACGGGTTTACTTGCGATTCGAAAGACGACGTCTTCGAGGTGATGATCGATGATGATGTCGATCATTTAATTTACCAACCAAAAGACATCTATGTCGAAGAGGAGAGCATTGCACTGAGGTCGGTAGAAATTGTCGATTGTCGATAAAGTCCGCAAGAATCGTCAAATCGACCTGTGTTATTAATAGTGATCGCTTCTGGAAAATGATCGACGACAATGACAAAAACGAGCTTGCGGACCCATTACGAAGAACGGCTGAATCGAGTCACGGCCTACATCCACGATCACCTCGACGACGATCTCGATCTCCATAAACTCGCCGATATTGCCTGTCTGTCGCCGCATCATTGGCACCGGACCTATCACGCGCTGTATGGCGAAACGCTCGCCGCCACCGTCAAGCGTTTACGCTTACACCGCGCCGCCGGTTACTTGGCGCAAACGTCGATGGCAATCGAGCAGGTCGCCGAAAAATCCGGCTTCGGCAACGTGCAATCGTTCACTCGTATTTTCAGCGCGACCTACGGCATGCCGCCGGCGCAGTACCGAAAAAATGGCAGCCACACACAGTTTCAACCCCAAAGGCAGACAACAATGAATACGACGTACGACATCGCCATCAAGACCGTGCCGACGACCAAAGTAATTGCGGTCGAACATATCGGCGGATATATGCAAATCGGTAAAGCGTTCGACACCCTGTATGGTTGGTTAGGCGCGCGTCAATTAATAACACCAGGGATGAGATCCGCCGGCATTTATTTTGACGACCCTACAGCTGTTGCTGAAGACGAGCTGCGATCGTGTGCCTGTGTTATTACCAACGAAAACGTCACCGTAGAGCTACCGTTAAAGTCTGTAGAAATCGCCGGCGGCCGTTACGCGACATTGCGACACAAGGGTCCGTACGCCGACATGCGCGCTGCCTATCAGTGGCTTTACGGCGTATGGTTGCCGCAGTCGGGCGAAGAGGCAGCAAACGCGCCGATCTTCGAGGAATACCTCAACAATCCACGCGACACGGCACCGACCGAGTTGCTGACCGATATTTATTTACCATTGCGTTAACTAACAATGAAAAAACGAAGATCGTGGGCCGATAAACTGAATGATGCCAAACCGCACAAGGTCATGCCGGCGCCGATCGACATCGCCGGCATGAAGGCAGGGCAGATAATGCTAGTTCCGTCGGCCCAGATCGTCGACGCTTTCATAAGACGAATACCCCGGGGCAAGAGCATCGATGTGAAAACCTTGCGCCTGAAGTTAGCGCGCAACTACCGCGCCGAAGTGACATGCCCGATCACGATGGGCTTTCACTTGCGAACCGTAACCGAGGCGGCTTACGAAGCCTTGGAGCAGGGCGCGAAGTTGATAGAGATCACCCCGTTCTGGCGAGTGCTCGATGAACATACGCCGACGGCTAAAAAGCTTTCCTTCGATGTGACATTCATTACGCATCAGCGTAAACGTGAGCGTATCGCACCATGCCTGGACGTATCTCGTCCGCGGAAACGTTGACGTTTCCTTGGCCTAGTCAGCGGCGAAGAGTTTAAACCAAGCTATTGCCGTGTCAGAGAAATTAATACGGTTCCCGGATTACGCTTTGTTCCATCCGGGCTACGGGTTTTGGTGACGGTTTGAAGCAACTCGCGTTAGCCAATTTAATGCCCCCATGCCCGCTACCCGCCCGCTGGCGAAACAGGCGGTGAGCAAATATCCACCGGTCGGTGCCTCCCAATCGAGCATCTCGCCGGCGCAAAAAATGCCCGGCAGTGAGTGCAGCATTAAGTTGGTATCGAGCGCTTCGAAAGCGATGCCACCGGCACTGCTGATTGCTTCGTCGATAGGGCGGGGCGCGATCAGTCGCAGCGGTAGCGCTTTGATCGCCGCCGCCAACCGAGCGGGATCGGCGAAGTCTTGTTTCGACAGCAGCTCCCACAGCAATCCGGTTTTTACGCCTTTAATGCCAATGCGACTCTGCAAGTGACTGGACATCGATCGGGTAGCACGTGGGTGGGCAACACCTTTAAAAACACGTTGCAGATCCCAATCCGGCATTAGGTCGAGATGAATAATGTTGGATCCGTCGGCGGCAATTCGGTCGCGCAGTTGCGCGGCGAATGCGTAGATCAAGCTGCCTTCTACGCCGGTGGTCGTGACCACGAATTCGCCGCGTTGCCGATGCATAACACCGGCCGCATCCGTAAAGCTAACGGCGATAGATTTCAGTGGCTGACCGGCGAAGCGTGTACGAAAATGTTCGCTCCAGCCGACGCCGCGGTTGGTATCAACGTCGAATCCACAGTTCGCCGGTTGCAACGGCGTGATAGCGATGCCACGTTGTGCCAACAACGGCACCCAGGCACCGTCGGAACCGAGTCGCGCCCAGCTGCCGCCGCCGAGTGCCAGTACCACGGCCTCCGCTTGCACTAATCGCTCGCCGGCGGTGGTCGCGAAGCGTAGTGCATCGTTATCCCAACCGCACCAACGGTGGCGCACATGAAAGTTCACCCCCGCCTGACGCAACCGATGCAGCCACGCGCGCAATAGCGGTGCTGCTTTCATATCGGCGGGAAATACGCGGCCGGAACTACCGACGAATGTTTCGATCCCGAGCGTCCGTACCCACTGGCGCAATGCATCGGGTCCGAAGGCGCTGAGCAGCGGCTCAATCTGGGCACGACGTGCGCCATAACGCGAGAAAAAAGCGTCGAGCGGCTCGGCGTGGGTGATGTTAAGGCCGCCTTTGCCAGCCATTAAAAACTTGCGGCCCACGGACGGCATGGCATCGAACAGATCGACGCGAACGCCGTTCTGAATCAAGACTTCCGCCGCCATGAGACCGGCCGGACCGCCACCGATAACAGCGACTAATGGGGCGTAAACATTAATGGGAGACGTCATTTGTGTCATTCGGTAGGGAAACTGTCGAAAAAGGCGATCCTATCAATGTTCCACAACATCCGCGTCGGCTTTCCGTCGCGTCTAACGATTAATTCGGTCTGCCGCGTCGCATCGACGCAACGGCATGTTCATTGCAAACGTCGGTATGGGGCGGTCCCGCCTAAAAGGATCCGCTCGCCTACAAAAAACGGACATCATGGAAGCAAAGCAGACCAACCACGACAGCGTACCCGCACCGCCGCCACGAACGATCGGCTGGCTCGGTACAACCGCGCTCGCGTTGGGTGGCAGCAACACCAGCCTGTTATTAATCACTGTGCTCTTTATCGGCCAGGCAGAATTCCTGGGCCAGGGGAGTGCGGCGGTTCCGTTGTTGATCGTCGGCGTCGTGCTCGGTTGGGCGGCGACGCCTGGTTGGACCGAGCTGACATTGATGTACCCAAATCGTGTCGGCGGTATCGCCGCTACCTGCGCGCACGCATTCCGGCCCTATAGCCCGGTGCTCGCCGCGATCACCGGTGTTTGTTATTGGTGGGGATGGGTGTGCGGCGTGACGGCGATTTTAGCGGCGTCGGCGATTAACTCGTGGTATCTGCCCGACGTCTCGGTAACGGCGCTGGCGATTGGGTTACTACTGTTTTTCACCGTCGTTAATTTATTCGGTCTCAAATGGGCGGCTCGACTTGCGGTACCGCTCGCTGGTCTATCGGCATTGCTGGCATTCGTTTCCGGACTAACGCCGATGATCGCCGGTGAGGTCGATTGGCGGCAGGCCACCACGTTTCACCTGACGACACCGTTTGCCGGTTGGTTCGGCGAGCTCACCAGCTTGATGGCTGGCCTTTATCTCGTCGGTTACTGCGGACCGGCGTTCGAAGCGGTGCATTGCTACGCCGGCGAAACGATCAACCCAACGAAGAACGTGCCGCGCGCGGTCTTCGCCAGCGCCGCCTTGGCCGGTATTTTTTTTATCGTCTTGCCCGTCGTTTGGTTAGGCGCGCTCGGGCCGGAAGCACTCGGTAAGGATCTGGCGTTAATCCTCGGGCCGACGTTCGCACCGATATTCGGCGCCGCCGCCAAAGCGGTCGCTATTTGGTTTCTGGTCGTCAGCATGTGCTCGACAGCGTTACAGCCGATCGCCGGTGCGTCGCGCACCTTGTCGCAATTGGCGGACGATGGCTTGCTACCGCGCGTGCTTAGCCGGCGCTGGTACAACGGCACACCGTGGGTAGCGACGCTGTTGACGGGCGGCATGGGTATCGGCTTCGTGTTGCTCGGGCAACCGGTTTGGTTGATCGCTGCAACCAACTTTACCTACTTAATAGGCATCGCCTTACCAAGCGTTGCCGTCTGGTTACTGCGCCGTAACGAACCGCACCACCCGCGACCCTATCGCGCGCCGCGCGGGACCATCGGTCTTGGGCTCGTGGCCGCCGGCGGCTGGGGTATTTCGGCATTGTTAGGATTCGAGCAATTCGGTCTGCCGACAGTCATCGTCGGCTTGGCGCTCGCTTGCTCCGGTTCGCTGCTGTACGCGTGGCGCCGCTATTCCGATCGGCGGCGCGCCGGTTTGCCGCCGGTCGCGCGTACGCTGCACCTTAAGTTGACCGGTGCCATGTTGTTGGTGTTGCTGCTCGACGGCGCCGGTTACTTGCTGGCGGTCAGTGTCGTGCCGAAAACCGAAGCGGCGTTACTCGCCGGGCTCGCCGATATTTTTGTTGCCGTCGCGATGCTGACCATCGGTGTCGGTTTGATTTTACCGGGCATGATTGCGCATTCGGCGGTCGAGGTTGCCAATGCCGCGCACGTCCTGGTCAAAGGCACACTGGCTGATTTTTCCCGCGCGATGCAGGCCTTGGCGAACGGCGATCTCGACGCGGCGCACGCGCGTGTGACGATTACGCCGGTGCGCGTCCGCTCGCGCGACGAGGTGGGCGATATGGCGGAGGCGTTTAATTCGTTGCAGCTCGAGGTGAGTAGGGCAGCGATCGGCCTCGATGGCGCCCGCGAAGGATTACGCGAGGCGCAGCAAGCGTTGACCGAGGTCAACGCCAGCCTCGAGCGGCGCGTACAAGAAATACTCGAATCGATCGACAACATCGTTTGGTCGGCATCGTCCGACACGAACGAATTGCTCTATCTCAATCCGGCCGCAGAAAAAGTCTACGGCCGACCGATCGGCGATTTTTTCCGCGACCAGCTATTGTGGGACGAACGTGTTCATCCCGACGATCGCCAACTGGTGCGCGATGCGCGCATCGGATTGTCGATCAATGGATCGGTGACGTTGGAATACCGGATCATCCGGCCGAACGGCGAAGTGCGCTGGCTGGAAGATAAAGCACGGTTAACGCGAGACAACACCGGCAAGCCGATCCGTATCGACGGCGTAGCGAGCGATATCACCGAGCGCAAGACGCATGTCGCGCGCGTCGAGTACATCGCCAGTCACGACATGCTGACTGGGCTTCCCAATCGCAACCTGCTCGACGACCGCATCAGCGACGCCATCGCCCGCGCGCACCGAAGCGATCAACGACTAGCGTTGCTGTTCCTCGACTTGAATCGATTCAAGCTGATCAACGACACCTTCGGCCATCCGGTCGGCGACGGCCTGTTGAAAGTCGTTGCCGTGCGGCTCACGGAAATCGTTCGCGACGGCGATACCGTCGCTCGATTAGGCGGCGATGAATTCGTCATTCTCTTGTCGAGCCTGAAGCACATCGATGAGGCGGAGCATGCAGCGGTACGAATACTCGACGCGTTCTCCCGCCCGTTCGAGGTGGACGGCCGCGAATTCCATGTCACGACCAGCATCGGTATCAGCATCTTTCCCGAAGACGGCAATGAACCGGTTATGTTACTCAAGCACGCCGATGCCGCTATGTACCGTGCCAAGGAGGAACGGCGTGACGGCTTTCAGTTCTATACCCGCGACTTGGGCGCACAAGCGCGCGAGCGCGTCGATCTCGAAAGTGCGTTGCGCCTGGCGGTCGAGCGCAAGCAGTTCGAGCTGTACTATCAACCGCGGTTCGATCTCAAGAACGGAAAAATCTGCGGCATCGAAGCGCTGATTCGCTGGAATCGCCCTGGCCACGGAATAGTCGTACCGGAACAGTTCATTGCCATTGCCGAAGAAATCGGTTTGATTACACCTATTGGCGAATGGGTCTTACAGACAGCGTGCGCGCAATTGAAGGCATGGCATGTCACCGGCCATAACCAACTTGCGCTGGCGGTTAATTTGTCGGCACGACAACTATTCCGCCAGGATGTACCGCAGCTGGTAAGCCGAGTTCTCGCGCAAACCGGCGTACGCGCCGAGTATCTGGAATTGGAACTGACGGAAAGTACGCTGATTCATAATGCCGACACCGTCATCGCAACCTTACGCGCGCTGAAATCGATCGGGGTGTCGCTGTCGCTGGACGATTTCGGTACCGGATATTCCAACTTGCGTTATCTGCGGCGCTTTCCCATCGATCTCATAAAAATCGATCAGTCGTTCATCGTCGACCTACCGGATAACGAAGAAGCGGCGTCGATCACGCGAGCCATCATTGCCTTGGCCAGTTCGCTCAAGCTCAAGACCGTCGCCGAGGGCGTGGAAACCGAGGGCCAACTGAAGTTTTTGATCGAGCACGGTTGCGACGCTGTTCAAGGTTTTTACTACAGTCAGCCGTTGTCTGCCAAACAGATGACCGAATTGCTGTGCAATCACGCGCCGGCACCGATGACGGCGAGGACTGGGTGCCATCGGCAGTAACGAGCATTAGCCATTCGTGTCGCCAACTGCTGTTGCTCGATGCCCGGATAAGGGCAGGGGATGGTCATCGGAATGCGATTCACTACCGCATGAACCACTTTTGCACGTGACGATCCAAACGGACCGCTGCAAGGGCCTCTGCAAGCATTCAACGGCGCGTCGTGCCACCTCCTGCGTTATTTCGTGTCCTACCGACGGTAATACGTTCGCCGTAAAGTTCGCCTGCAGGGCTTGCAGCCGTTTGCCGGCATCGATGCAGTTTGTAACAGGGATTACCGGATCGCTCTCACCATGAATCAAATGCAAAATCGTTTGTGTTGGCGCCGAACTCGGCAATTTTGCATAACGACCTGATAGCGCGAGCACCTGACCGGCAACTCCGTCCTGTGCGACGCTAGCTTCGAGCGCCATGATGGCGCCTTGCGAGAATCCTAACAGTACAGTTTGGGATGGTGTCACAGTAAACGTCGCCTGCCAGCGTTGAACAGTGTCGAGGAACTGCGGCATAACGGCGGCGACTCGGGTGGGTCGATTGTCTTCAGTAACGTTGCGTACCGAGAACCACTGGTTACCCGAACCCAGATCAGAGGCATACGGCGCCGCCACGGATACTATTGCCGCCTTTGGAAAGAAGGTGGATAACCATTGGCCGAACGGATACATCGACTTAGCATCGGCGCCGACGCCATGAAACAGCAGGATCAGCTGCTCCGCCGGTGTCGTTGGCGTTCGCACAACAATAGATTCATCTTTCATAGGCATGACTCCGGTTAATGCTCCAGCCAGGCACGCAATCGCCGCGTCAGCCATGGCATCCATACGAACGTCATCGCTAACGTGCCGAGCCCACTGGTTAACACCAGTCGCACTGACAGCGGCAAGCTTCCCAACGATGTTCCGCCAACCGCGTAGAGCGCGAGCAACGTCGGATATAAAGCCGCCCAGCGCAGTAACCACAGTTTCCATTTCGGCGACGCGGTTTCCTTTGGGCGGCGACACGTCGGCAATAGATTGGTTAATGGCGACGCCGTTCCACTCATGACGCATGTCCTTCTGTCGTCGATCCCCACGCGTAGGATTCCATCGACAACACGCCATAGGTAAAGCCACCATCGATCACCGTCGCTGGCGTGGTCGACTCGGCGGCGCCGAGCGCAATGAGCAACGGCAAATAGTGCTCGCTGGTGGGGTGCGTCCGTTGTGCATGCGGTGCTCGATCGAGCGCATGCGTCAGCGCGTCGACGTCGTTGGCGACTACCTGCTGGCGTATCCAGTGCGCGAACTCGATCGCATATGGCGCGCTATCGGCGGCGCCGGCGCGTAGCTCATAGAGGTTATGTGTCAGGCTGCCGGAGCCGATCACCAGCACACCGTCACGTACGAGCGGGCGCAGCGTCTGGCCAAGCTGATACGCACCCGGACCGTCGAGCGATATCGGTAGCGATATCTGGAACACCGGCACGTTTTCTTCCGGGAACAAGTACATCAACGGTACCCAGGCGCCGTGATCGCGGCCGCGCTTGTTGTCATAACTGACCGAATGGCCGCCGGCGGCCAGCAGCTCGCCGACTTTCTGTGCCAGTGCCGGATGGCCGGGTGCGTCATAACGCAACTGATACAACGGCGCCGGGAAGCCACCGAAGTCGTGGATGGTCGACGGCATCGGCGTGGTCATCACGGTGACATCGCGCGTCATCCAGTGCGGCGAGACGATGAGCACGGCCTTCACATCGCCAAGCTCGCGTCCCAGCGTTTGTAACAACGGACCGGCGCGACCCGGCTCAGCCGCGAATGTCGGTGCGCCATGCGAAACAAATAAGGTGGAATGTGTCATTGTCTTGTTCCTCGTCTTGTTCCTCGTGCCCGAATCTCTACGATTCGGGCACGAATCGTTGCTCCGTTTTAATTATGTTTACTCAGGCGCGGGCGATCCACGTCGGCGCAATGTCAGTACCGCGACCGGCACCGTAGCCGAAGTAAATATTCAACCCGGCCAACGGTTCGAGATAACGGGCGTTCTGTAGACCGCCAGCGTCGACCGGCTCGAAGCCAATGCTCTCGATAATTGCGTGCGCGGTTTGCTTGGCGCGTTCGCTGTTGCCGGCATAGAACACCGGTACCGTGTTGCCGTGACCGAAGTCAGCGCCGTCGGCGAGCACCTGCGCAAACACCGTGTTGAACGCCTTAACCACTTCAGCTTGCGGAAATGCTTTTGCAATCTCTTCGCCGGCGGACGTGTTATGGCCGATCGTCAGGCCCATGTAATCCGCGGTGAGTGGATTGGTGATGTCGACGATCACCTTGTCGGTGAGATCGCCTAAGGCGCGCAACGCCGGTATCGCATCGGCGTAACCGGTGGCGACGAACACGACCGACGAATCAGCGAGTGCCTGGTCGATGCTGGCGGCACTGACATTCGGGTATTGCGCGGCCAACGCCTGCGCTTTGGCCAAATCTTTCGCCGTCACTCGCACGCAGTGACCGGCCGTGGCCAGTTGCTTGACGAGTCCCGAACCCATGTTGCCGGTGCCGACGATGGTGATGTTCATAACGTTTCTCCGGTCGATCATCTGTTATTGGTTTTGGCGGTAACGACTGTCCCGACCATGGACCGAACTGTAGAGGTATCGTTTTTTAGGATAAATAAGATATATTGAGATTAACTGTTCCGATTTTCGAGACTAAAGAGCCTTCAGATGGACAAATATCGAGAAATGCAGTCGTTTACCGCGGTGGTCGATGCCGGCAGTTTTGTCGGCGCTGCCGATACGTTGGTGACATCGAAGGCGGCGATCTCGCGCCACGTCGTCGATCTCGAACAACGGTTGGGCGTGCGTTTACTCAACCGTACGACCCGCAAGCTGTCGCTCACCGACGAGGGCCGTACGTTCTACCAGCAGTGCAAAGAAATCCTCGGCTTTATCGATGCCGCTGAAGCCGAAGTGAACTCGCGCACCGGCGAGGCGAGCGGGTTGTTGCGACTGAACGTACCGGTAAGTTTCGGCATTCAACATTTGGCGCCGCTGTGGGGAAAATTCACGGCGGCTCATCCAAAAGTAAAATTGGATCTCTCATTGTCGGACCGAGCCGTCGATTTAGTCGAGGAGGGTTACGATTTGGCGATTCGCATTTCGCGATTGCCGAGCTCGAGCTTGATCTGCCGCAAGCTGGCGTCGACACGAATGGTGGTATGTGCATCGCCGCAATATCTGCGTCGACGCGGTAAACCAAAACGCCCGGAAGATCTCGCCGATCACGACGTGATTTCCTACTCCTATTGGTCGACACAAGATGAATGGCAATTCGAAGGTCCAGCGGGACCGGTGAGCGTTAAGACCCATCCGCGGATCTACGCCAACAACGGCGATACTTGCCGGGCGGCGGCGCTACTGCATCAAGGCATCGTGCTGCAACCGACGTTTTTAGTTGGCGATGATTTACGCGAAGGCCATCTAATCGAGTTGCTCGCGGAATACCAAACGGTCGAGCTGGGGGTTTACGCGCTGTACGCCTCCCGAAAACTGCAACCGTTAAAGGTAAGACTGCTGATCGATTTTCTGGTAGAGGCGTTTCGCCGACCGAAGTGGCCGGACTGATTCGGTCGGCGGTTAACGGATTAGGACGCCATCGTTGGCAGGGATTGCGCTTCATCGCCGATTGGCGATGAAGCGCTCTCGCCGCGCATCAATAAGCTCAGCAACAATGCCGTCAAGGCGGCGCACAGAATCACGAAATAAACCGTGGAGAACGACCCAAATAGCTGCTTCGTCATCCCGCCCGACAAATTGCCGATTACACCGCCAACACCGGCAAGCACGTTAGTGACGCCCGATAATGTCGTTGCACCGGCGCCACGAAAGGCGACGCTGATATATGCCGGAACTAGTCCATAAATAGCGTAGAACGCCAATCCGAAACCGGCGGCGCCGGCATAAATTAGATTTACCGAGCCGTGCTGCCAAATTGCCAGCGCCGACAGGCTCAAAATCAAATACGTCAACACCATTGCCCAGCGAATGGTGATGCGATCGGCGAGTGCGCCGATGACAATGCCGCTGAACATTCCGACTAAACCGATAACGCTCCAGCTGCGTGTGGCGACCTCGATCGAAAGGTTAAGCTCCTCGCGTAGAAACGGTGCCAAATAATTTTGCATGGGCGCACAAGCGAGTGCGCTCAGAAACATCACCGCCATGAGTGCAAGCGCGGTCGGCTGTTTAAGAAGCCGCCATTGCTTAGTATTTATGCCGGTGGAAGATGGTGTAGCCGCGGCCGCGGGGGAGGCCGCATTTTCGCGCGTCCCTAAACGCAATACGGCCCAAACAAAGAGTACTGACGTTACTAAACCGACAACAAGCCAAAGCGCTCGCCAACCGTATTGTGGTACCAGCCAAGGCACTAACAACCCATTAAGAAAAACGCCATATGCCGTACCCGATGACATGAACCCGAGCGCCTTGCCCTGATGTTGCGGCGGAATCAACGCTTGCGAAACCGCCACCATCGGTACCCACACCGACGCCGCGCATGCGCCAAGAACCGTTAACAGCAACCCGGCTACCAAGGTCGTCGGCGCCACCGACAGCGCTAGCAACGACACCGCACATATTAATACAGAAAATAAAATAACCCGCTTCGGACCTAGCACCGGCGCCAGTAGGCCGCTGGCCAGCGCGAACAGTAAGAAGCCGACTTGCGCAGTTCCGGTAATGACGCCGACGACGCCGTAGTCGAATCCGAGGCTCTGCCGCATGTCCGGTACTAACATCGAGAAAAGATAAATGCCAAACCCGTAAGTCGCGGCAATGAACGCGGTAAACAACACTGTTACTTCGATGGCAGTAATCGGGCGATCAGGCGTTGATGGCATCGTCGTTTTTTATTTCGTTGTTAGGGTTTAGTTATCCTGCGGCGACGCCGGCATTACAACAATTGATTAAGTTAATGACACACTTGAGGAATTTTCAGGTGTTGTAAAGCCGACGCCGCGGTTGGGTAAGGTCCGCTTTATGCAGCAAATAGGCACCGATGTGCCAGGTAGGCTGCACCGGAGAGTTTATTGTCGCCGCTTCGGCGACTAACCTGCTGAAGGTAGACGCCCAACATGAATTCGCGGATCGAGTTAAAAACGACAAGTGATGCCTCGACCACTACGCTTCATGACTCCACTATTCTGATTGTCGACGACACCGCCTCCAACTTGCAGGTAGTGACAGCGCATTTGGAGGAAGAGGGCTTTCGCGTCGTTATTGCCCGCAACGGCGAGGAAGCGCTACGACTCGCCGGCTCGATTCGGCCGGATCTCGTGCTGCTGGATGTCATTATGCCGGGCATGAACGGCTTCGAAACTTGCCGCCATTTGAAGGCGAATGAAGCAACCGCGAATATTCCGGTCATCTTCATGACAGCGCTCACCGCCACCAACGACAAAGTCACCGGCTTCGAGACCGGTGGCGTCGACTACGTTACGAAGCCGTTCCAGATCGCCGAGGTGCTGGCGCGGATCAACACCCATCTTGCCTTGCGCCGCATGCAACAACAGCTGGCAGCACAAAACGTACAACTTCAACAGGAGGTTCAGGAACGGCGACGGGCCGAAGAGGCGCTGCGTGTCTCCGAGGTTCGTTATCGCGGGTTGTTCGAGACGGCGAACGACGGAATTCTATTGCTCGATTCGGAAACCGGCCAGATCAACGACGTAAACACTGCTTTCATAAAAATGTTTGGCTATAGCTACGAGGAATTTCTCGGCAAAGCGCTTTGGGAAATCGAACCGTTCAAAGCTGCTCCGTCGTTCCAAACGTTCTTTGAGCAGATACATGGCGACGAGACGGTTTGCTTCGAACAGCCGTTATTGTTAACCAAGAGCGGCGCGCGCATCGACGTCGAATTCGTCGGCAATATTTATCAGGTCGACAATGCCAACGTCATTCAATGCAACATCCGCGACATTACCAAACGCGCGCAGGCCGAAGAACGCATCCGTTACATGGCGACACATGATGCCTTGACCGGCCTGCCGAATCGCGCGCTGCTGGCCGATCGCGTGCGCCTGGCCATTGCCCAAGCGCGACGCCAGCGCCAGCAGGTGGCGCTGCTCTTTATCGATCTAGATCATTTCAAGTACGTCAACGATTCGCTCGGCCATACAATCGGCGATCAATTGCTGCAGCTAGCAGCGACGCGATTACAGAGCTGTCTGCGCGAGAGCGACAGTATTGCCCGCCTCGGCGGCGACGAGTTCGTGGTCATGTTGCCCGGTATCAGTCAAAACCAGGACGCAGCGGTCGTTGCCAAAAAGATTATCGATTCGATATCGCAACCTTTTGCCGTCAATGATCAAATGCTGCACGTGAATGCCAGCATCGGCATCAGTTTTTTTCCGACCGACGGCGGCGACGCGCAAGCGTTGATCGGCGCGGCCGATGCTGCGATGTATCACGCCAAAGAAAAAGGGCGCGGCAACTATCAATTTTTTACGCCGGCGCTCAACGCCGCCATGCAGCAGCGCGTGACATTGGTCAACCGATTGCACTACGCGCTCTCGAACAACGAATTCGTCCTGCACTATCAGCCGCAGGTGGACATGCGTAGCGGCGAAATCATTGCAACCGAAGCCTTGCTGCGTTGGCAGCCGCCGAACTCACGTATGGTTCCGCCGTTGGAGTTTATCCATGTTGCCGAAGAAACCGGTCTAATCGTTCCGCTGGGTGAATGGGTGTTGCGACAGGCGTGTGCGCAATTAAAACATTGGCGCGACAACGGCCAACCGAATCTGCGCATGGCGATCAATCTTTCGGTGCGGCAATTCGACCAACCGCATTTTCAGCACACCCTTACCGACATTCTGAATGAGACGGGAGTGCCGGCGTCGGCGCTCGATCTGGAGATTACCGAAAGTTATCTGGTCCGTCAGGTCGCACAAGATTTGGTGATTCTCGACGAGCTGGCGGCGATGGGTGCGCAGATCACGATCGACGACTTCGGCATGGGTTACTCGGCGTTGTCCTATTTCCAACGTTTTCCGATCCATGCACTAAAGATCGATCGCTCATTCGTCAGTCGCATCGGCCGCCAATCGAATGACACGATTGTGACGACTATCATTGCCATGGCTAAGGGACTGGGCCTGCGTGTGATTGCCGAAGGTGTCGGCAATCAAGAGCAGGCTAGCTTCTTGACGGTGAACGGCTGTTGGATCGCGCAGGGTTTTTTCTATAGTCGGCCGGTCCCGGCGGATATGTTCAGCGAATTTCTGCGTACCCACGTAACGGCATGTTCGGTTCGCTAGTAGTTGGTGCCCGCCAGTCCACTTCCCATCAAGAGCAGGCGCTAATAGGAGATCAGCGTTTTTTTGGACAAACGGTAATGTCAGAATTCGCAGGACCTGCTGATCGCTCGGATACTTCGTCGGCTGCATGACACCTAATCGCTGCGGCGCCGCTTGCGGTAGATAATAAAATGTTCCAATCCCGTCCTTGAAAGAGGGAGGGAGTAAAACGCATCAAGCGTGTACTGGTACCAGTGGCCGAACGCCTGTTAGTACCGCCGCCATGGCAAGCGCGAACAGTGCTTTAGAAATGAATGTCACCGCATACGGTAGCAGCGTTACAAACGTTGGATGGAGCATCGGCAATACCGCGAAGAAGTTGATCGCCCATAGCACCGCCAGCGTCGCCAACGCTGAGGCAAATATTGCCGCCGACCGCCGATGGCTCAGGCGCGGCCAGACAACACGGGCAAAGCCAAATCCGACGACCAACGAAAGCAGCAGATGAATCCCGAGACCGATCATTACGGCGTTAGGCGACTGCACCAGGTTCGGTGCTATGCTCGAGGTGACTTCCCGTGCAATATTCGCCGCCGACACTGGTGAGATGACGCCGTAGGCGGCCACCCATACGACTTCGGCCAAACCGCCAGCGAGTCCGGCCAACAGCACCAGCGACGTCGGCAGCGCCAGCGATCGGCGAGTTTTTTTGCGGTTTACCAAGCAACACCTCCAAATTTTGTCGACAGCCGGGAATCAGCCGCGCATCAGGAAAAATCCAAAGAGCAATAGGCCGCTGACAACCGTGGTCGCACCGACAAGAAGCGCCAGGCCGCTTTCATTGATCCACGAACGTTTACTGGGTTGGAATCTCGCCAGAATAAACCCCAGCGCTACGAACACCAGCACCGTTAGTATTCCGTGCGTAATCCAATGATGACCCGACACGGCTTTCATCCACGTCATGAGTGACTCGTTGGTTTCTTTGGCGACCACCAGCAGCACTGTCAACACACTTGTTACTGCTGCTGAGAGCCCGAACGACAACACTGTATTTCGATTCGACATACCTTACCCTCCGAGCAATCCGAGTTTCACGCCGAGCGCGACAACGGCACCACCGCCTTCCATCGCCAAGCCAAGTAACACGATAAACGTCGTTACGGTGAGTAATAGCTGGCGGGTGCCTGAATCGAGGATCAATCGGTTGCCGCTTGCACGCGTAGCGATTGGCAGGTACGTGCTCAAGAGCAGCAGTACAAAGAACAAATGTTCTTTGCTTTCCATTACCAGATCGTGCGCGAACGGCCAGGGGCCGCTTTTGATTACCGCTTTATCGGCGGCGTAGTACAAGACATACCAGTAGCCGCCGAACATATACGACAACCAAAACATGACGGCGGCGATTAAGGCGGCACAACGGATGCGCTTCTCGTTATGTGCACTGGCGTTCAAGATTTCGACGCCGACCCATACGGTGGCGAGCACGCCCAGAACACCGAAGGTGGGATGTAGCATGAGAATGATTTCTTTCATAAGGCTCCTCCCTTTGATATTTCATTTTTAGCAGCGTCCGGTCCGATGTACCTTGACCGATGTCAAAGTTTTCGTGCTTAGGGGTTGAAGCGAGAACGAAGGTTTTTTAGCGTTATTTCATACCGTGAAACGGGGAGGGCTATGATGGGGCGATAAATCGAACCGCGACTACCAAAGGACTTCGTATTTTTATCCATCATGTTCGGGAGCACTCCATCTTTGCCGCATTCTCTTAAACACCTCAGACCCAATCATTCCCGCCGAACCTGCGACCATCGACAGCAACCAGTGTTGCCACCCCAGTGCTTCGAAGTGAAATACGTCGCGTAACGACGGCACGTACAGCACCAGCAGCAGTCCACCGAGCGCGCCGGCGACGACGAACCACAACGCCGGATTCGGCATAGACAACGTCGCCCATAAGCGGCGCGTCTGCGATCGGTTCGCCAAGATCAAACCGATATTGCCCAGGACGAGTGCGGCGAAGGCGGTGGCGCGAGCCTGCGGTTCGGGAGTGCCGTGACCGAGTGTGAACCAGTACAGCGCGCTGATGACGAAGAGTACCGCTAGTCCTTGAAACAACGCGTATCCGAGCAGCTGCGTGCCGAGTAACGGTTCGTGTGGATCGCGCGGGCGGCGCTTCATCGTGTCCGGATGGGCCGGTTCAGCCTCAAAGGCGATGGAGCAGGCGGGATCGATGATAAATTCTAAAAAGACAATGTGCACTGGAAAGAACAACAACGGCAGGCCGGTGAGTAACGGCACTAGTGCCATGCCGGCGGTTGGGATATGCACGGCGACGAGGTAGGCCATCGCGTGGCGGATATTGTCGTAGATACGGCGGCCAAGTTTGATGGTATCGACGATCGCGGGAAACTCGTCGTCGAGCAGGATGAGGGCGGCGGCTTCGCGCGCGACATCGGTACCACGGTGGCCCATGGCAACGCCGATGTGTGCGGCTTTCAGAGCCGGGGCGTCGTTGACGCCGTCGCCGGTCATGGCGACGATCTCGCCATTGGCTTTGAGTGCGTTGACGAGCAGGAGTTTTTGCTGCGGGATAACGCGGGCGAAGATGCTGACCTGTTGCACGCGCGCACGCAGCTCGTCGGTGCTGAGCAGAGCCAGTTGCTTGCCGGTGATGACACCGCCGGTGGATTCGAGGCCGATCTGCCGGGCGATAGCTTCGGCGGTACCGGGATGATCGCCAGTGATCATAACGACGCGAATGCCAGCGTCGTGGCATTGGTGGATCGCGTGCGGGACGGTGGCGCGGACCGGATCGGCCAAAGCGAGCAGGCCGAGATAATTGAATGTGAAGCCGGTCGGATCGTTCGGGAAATTATTTCCTTGAAAGCGCGCTTCGGCGACAGCGAGCACGCGTCGACCTTGAGCGGCGAGCGCTTTGGTTTGGTCGAGGACTTGGTGGCGCAAGTTGTCGTCGAGCTGACATAGGCGAGCGATGGTTTCGGGCGCGCCCTTGCTGGCGACGAGCAGCTCGTCGCGCTCGGGAATTTTCCAACAATGCGTAACGGCAAGCAGTTCCGGCGTCAGATCGTATTCGCGGACTAGGCGCCATTGCGCGCGCATGGCGTCAACGTCGGGATTTGCGTCGTGGGCGTAGCGCAGGATGGCGCGTTCCATCGGATCGGACGGATTGAGTTCACATGCCAGCGCTGCGGATTGCACGATCGGCCGCAGGGTGGGGATGGGTTTCGCGGTGCCGTCAAAAATCTTACCCTCGTCTGAATTTTCCCGAGACGGCGGAAACGCGATCTCGCTAAGCACCATCCGGTTTTCGGTGAGCGTGCCGGTCTTGTCGACGCATAACACGGTGGCCGAACCGAGCGTTTCGATAGCGGGAATGCGGCGCGTTAGCACGCGCTTCTGCGAGATGCGCCAGGCGCCGAGAGCGAGAAACACAGTGAGCACGACCGGAAATTCTTCTGGCAACACGGCCATTGCCAGCGTGATACCGGCAAGCAAGCCATCGAGCCAGCCGCCGCGTAGCAGCGCGTACAGCAGCACCACTAGCACGCACGCGCTAAGGCCGACGGCGGCGAACACGCGAATCACACGGGCGGTTTGTCGCTGCAGCGGTGTGTTTTCGATATCCAGTTGTTGCAGCGCTTTGCCGATGTGGCCGATCTGGGTACTGCTGCCGGTCGCGAGTAGGCGGGCGATGCCTTGGCCTTGAACGACGAGCGAACCGGAATACACGAACGCTGTGGCCTCGCTGCCGGCCGCCTCCATTTGCGTGGCCTGGATCGTGTCGGTGTGCTTTGCGACCGGCAACGATTCGCCAGTCAGCAGTGATTCATCGACGCTGAACTGATTGCATTCGAGCAATACGCCGTCGGCCGGCACGCGGTCGCCCTCACCGAGAATGACGAGATCGCCGGGGACAACCTCGCGCCCGGGAATGCGACGCTGCTCGCCGTCACGAATGACGAGCGCGCGCGGACTCGATAAATCGCGCAACGCATGGAGCGTGCGTTCGGTTTTACGTTCTTGGTAGATCGTGATGCCCATAACAACGACGACCGACGCCAACAAAATCAGCGCTTCGCGCACATCGCCGAGCACTAAATAAATGATACCGCCGGCAACGAGCAGCAGGAACATCGGCTCGCGAATGACATCGACAGTGATACGCCAGAGGTGACGTTGGCTGGCGCCGGCGAGCTCGTTCGCGCCGTATTCCGTCAGACGTCGTTGGGCATCGGCGTCGGTGAGACCCGTCGTTAACAGCTGCTGGTGTTCAGAGGCGGTCATGTTTGCGATATCGGGATTATCCCGAACGCGGTCCGGTGTCATCCGTGCTCGGCGCAATGGGCGTTTCGCGATCCATCAGTATTGTATGCGCTGGCCCCTCGAGATCCTCGAATTGTCCGCTTTGTACCGACCACAAAAATATCCCGACGATGATTAGGCTAATCACCAATGCAAGTAGGACGAGCAGATAGACGACTTCCATACGTTTATGGACGCCCAGGCCGCCGATGAAGGCGCCACGCATTTGCCACCACCAGCAATGAACTTGTCGACATGCCGAGCGCGGCTACCCACGGTGCAACGACACCCGTGGCCGCCGTTGGAACGGCGAGCAGGTTATACAAAATGGCCCACGTAAGATTTTGCCGGATTACGGATGTCGTGCGGCGGGCAGTCGTGACGGCGGCGGCAAGCGGGCGTAGGTCCGACGACAGTAAAACCATATCGGCGCTGGCAGCGGCAATGTCGGCGGCATTGTTCATGGCGATGGACACCTGCGCGCCGACGAGCACGGGGGCGTCGTTGATGCCGTCGCCGGCCATGGCAATGATGGCGCCGTTCTGCTGGAACGCCTGCAATCGTGCCAGCTTGGCTGCCGGTGTTAGCTCGGCGTGGACGTCGTCGATGCCGAGCGATTTGGCAACTGCCATTGCCGACTCGCTGTGGTCGCCGGTCAGCATGACGATGTGTCGTCCGTAGCGCTTTAGCTCAGCGATCAATTCGGCGGCGCCCGGGCGTAATGTGTCATTGAGCACAAAGGCGGCGAGCAATTGCGCCGTTGTCGCCAGTAGCACGACCGTGCCGCCACCGTTTCGTAGATCAGCGAGCGTCTCAGGCGCTAACTGGAACTGTGTCATCTCGGCGATGAACGCTGGTGTGCCGATAAAAATCGGACGGTTGTCCATCACGCCGGAGAGACCGGCGCCGACGCGATTTTTCACGTTGTTGATCTGCGGAAGTTTCATCGTTGCCGCGTCGGCGACGATGGCGCAGGCGATAGGGTGTTCTGAATGCTGCTCAAGTGCGGCGGCGATCGTGAGACAGCGCTCGCTTGTTTCGTTGCCCAACACTTGGGTACGGCGGATGTGCAATTGACCGAGCGTCAATGTGCCGGTTTTATCGAAGACGAAGTGAGTCGCGCGCGCTAGTGTTTCGAGCGCATGGCCGCGAGTGACGAGCATGCCGTTACGCGCCAGTGTCGACGTCGCCGCGGTAAGCGCGGTCGGGGTCGCTAACGCCAACGCGCACGGGCAAGTGACGATGAGTACGGCGATGACGATCGGCAAAAAGCGGGTCGCATCGTGCTGCCACCAATAGGCGCCGACCAGCGCGGTAACGACGAGCATGCCGATGACGAACCAGGCGGCGACCCGGTCGGCGATCTCGGCGATGCGCGGCTTTTCCGTTTGTGCGCGATCGAGCAGTCGTAACACCGCCGACAGCACGGTGTCGGTGCCGGTTTTGTCGACGCGCACGGTCAGCGGGCTTTCGATATTGATCGAGCCGCCGATGACTGTGTCGCCCACTGCTTTGGGGATCGGTCGGCTTTCGCCGGTGAGCAACGATTCGTTGACGCTCGAAAGCCCGCCACGAATGACGCCGTCGGCAGGAATCGTTTCGCCGGGACGCACGAGCACGAGGTCGCCGAGTACGAGTTCCGCGACCGGCAGTTGCTCCGGTTCGGCGCGCGCGTTCAAGCGAGTGGCACTGGCCGGTGTTGCCTTAATCAGAGACTCGACGGATTCACTGGCGCGTGCGCGCGCGGCCAGCTCCAAATAACGACCGCCGAGCAGTAAGAACACGAACATGGTGACCGCGTCGTAGTAAGCAATACCGTTGCCGGTAATTGTGGCGACGGCGCTGGCGGCAAAGGCGCCGCCGATGCCGAGGGTCACGAGCACATCCATGCCGACGCGCGCGTGGCGCACACTGTTGGCGGCAGCGCGGAAGAATGGTCGCGCGCTGTAGAGCAGTACCGGTAGCGTGAGCGCCAGGCTGATCCAGCTAAAGAACGTACGCAACATCGGATCGCTGCCGGACCAATCGCCGAAATAGAGCGCCTCGGACAACGTCATCACTTGCGCTGCCATGATGCCGGCGACGCCGAGTCGGCGCAGCAACGCACGCCGTTCTTGCGCTAGCAGTTGTTGGCTACGTGCCGCGTCGTAAGGATGAGCATCGTAACCGATGGCGCGAATCGCCTTTAGGATGCCGCTCAAATGGATTTTTTTATCGTCCCATATCACGCGCGCCCGCCGTGTCGCGTAATTCACCTGCACGTCGTGTACACCCTCAAGACGTTTCAGTTGTTGCTCGTTCAGCCAAATACAGGCGGCACATGTGATGCCATCCAGGATCAACGCCGCTTCACGTTGTTCGCCGACGTCGCGGACGAATCCGCGTTGCACAGACGGATGATCATAGACGGCGAGCTCACGGAGCGTGTCCGGTACGAGCTCGTCGCCTTTAGCGGCGGCGGCCGTGCGAAAGCGGTAGTAGTCGCCGATCCCGGCGTCGACGATCGTATTGGCCACTGCCTGACAACCACGGCAGCAGAGCGGACGGGTAACGCCGTCCCAGGTGAGTGACAAGTTGGTGCCGGTCGGTATCGGCAGGCCGCAGTGGAAGCAGGAAACGACCGCAGTTCGCGCCGGTACCGGGTCTGCGGTGATGGCGAGTGATGGCGCTGACGCTGTCATGAGGCGTTCCGGTTTGTGCGCGGCTTGTTTATTCAGACTCTTACAGCGTATGCGCGAACCGTATTACGCACCCAGTTACTCCACAAATCCTTGATCTGCATCAAACAAGGAAACACCGACGTCGACTATCGTTTGTGACATTGAATCGGGTCCGGTGACGCGGGTTTACTCGATCGGATCAGAACGATGGTTGATCTTCGTCAAAGAACCGACGTTGTGGGTAATTTAAAAGGGGCGCCTGCATGACTGCAGTAACAACGACGTACAACGACACCGTTGTACGCCAATTTGCCGTGATGACCGTGGTATGGGGCATCGTCGGCATGTTGGTCGGTGTCATCATCGCCGCGCAAATGGCGTGGCCGCAGCTTAATTTTGATATTCCGTACCTGACATTCTCGCGCCTGCGGCCGTTGCATACCAATGCCGTGATCTTCGCGTTTGGTGGCTCGGCACTGTTTGCGGCGTCGTACTACGTCGTCCAACGCACATGCCACGTGCGGTTGCACAGCGACAAGCTCGCGGCCTTTACCTTCTGGGGCTGGCAGCTGGTGATCGTCGCCGCTGCCATCACGTTGCCGCTCGGTATTACGTCCAGCAAGGAATACGCCGAGTTGGAATGGCCGATAGATATTCTCATCGCCGTCGTCTGGATCGCCTACGCAATTGTCTTCTTCGGCACGCTCGCCAAGCGCCGGGTCAGTCATATCTACGTCGCCAATTGGTTCTTCGGTGCCTTCATCCTGACGATCGCCATTCTGCACATCTTTAACAGCTTGGCGCTGCCGGTGTCGTTCTGGAAATCGTATTCGGCCTACGCCGGTGTTCAGGACGCGATGATCCAATGGTGGTACGGCCACAATGCCGTCGGCTTTTTTCTGACCGCCGGCTTCCTCGGCATCATGTACTACTTCATTCCGAAGCAAGCGGAGCGGCCGGTGTATTCCTATCGCTTGAGCGTGGTCCACTTTTGGGCGCTGATCTTCACTTATATCTGGGCCGGCCCGCATCATCTGCACTACACGGCGTTGCCCGATTGGGTGCAGTCGATAGGCATGGTGTTCTCGATAATCCTGTTGGCGCCGTCGTGGGGCGGAATGATCAACGGCATCATGACGCTGTCCGGTGCCTGGCATAAGTTGCGTACCGATCCGATTCTCAAGTTCTTGGTGGTGTCGGTGTCGTTCTACGGCATGGCGACGTTCGAAGGGCCGATGATGTCGATCAAGACGGTCAATGCGTTGTCGCACTACACCGATTGGACCATCGGCCACGTGCATGCCGGCGCGCTCGGCTGGGTAGCGATGGTATCGATTGGGTCGATCTATTTCTTGATCCCGCGACTGTTCAATCGTCCGCTCTACAGCCTAAAGCTGGTGGAAACGCATTTTTGGGTTTCGACCATCGGCATCGTGATCTACATCGCCGCCATGTGGACTGCCGGTGTGATGCAGGGGTTGATGTGGCGGGCCGTGAATCCCGACGGCACCTTGACCTATAGCTTCGTCGAGACGGTACAGGCGATGCACCGGTTTTACATAGCGCGTCTGGTAGGCGGCCTGTGTTTCTTCGGCGGCATGTTGCTCATGGCCTATAACCTGCGGCGCACGATCGCCGGCGCGAAGCCGGTGGCTATCCAAGTTCCGGCGCCGAGCCGGGCGCTGGCGATGACAAATTAAGAGGGCCACATGGCAAGCGCGCACGACAAAATCGAAAAGAATTTAGGGTTGCTGATTATCTTGGTGGTTATCGTCATCAGTATCGGTGGGCTGGTCGAGATCGTGCCGTTGTTTTTCCAACGGTCTACCACCGAGCCGGTCGACGGCCTTAAACCGTACACCGCCTTGCAGCTTGAGGGGCGCGACATCTACGTACGCGAAGGATGTTACGGCTGTCATTCGCAAATGATCCGTCCGTTCCGCGCCGAAACCGAGCGCTACGGTCACTACTCGGTCGCCGGCGAATTCGTTTACGACCGCCCGTTTCAATGGGGTAGTAAGCGCACCGGTCCGGATCTCGCACGCGTCGGCGGGCGTTACTCGGACGATTGGCAACGCGCGCATCTTATTAGTCCGCGTGACGTCGTGCCGGAGTCGATCATGCCGGGTTATCCCTGGCTCGCGGCCAATAAGCTCAGCACCGACTTAGTTCAGAAAAAAATGCGGACACTGCGTCAACTCGGCCATCCGTATACCGATGAAGATATCGCCAATGCACCGCAAGAGCTCGATGGCAAAACGGAAATGGACGCGATGATCGCATATCTGCAAAACCTCGGTATTGTTATTAAGGTGCGTCGATGATGACAGTGATCAATGCGGTTTGGACGGTGTTGTCGTTGATTATCTTTATCGGCATTGTCGTCTGGGCATGGAGTGCACGGCAGCAGGATCGTTTCGATGCCGCAGCAAACGCGCCGTTCGACGATGCGTCGCGAGATGAAAAACATGGCTGACTTTAGCACCGGTTTTTGGAGTTGGTTTATCGCTGGCGTGACGCTTGCCGGTATTGCCGCGCTGTTCTGGCTCAATCGTTGGATGGCGACGCCGCGACGTAAGGATGTCAAGCAGACGGAAACGACCGGGCATGTTTGGGACGAAGATCTCAAGGAACTGAACAATCCATTACCGCGTTGGTGGCTCAATCTGTTTTATCTGACGCTGGTCTTCGGTCTGGTTTATCTCGCGCTTTATCCCGGACTTGGCGGCTATAGCGGGATGCTCGGTTGGAGCCAGCGCGGTCAATACGAACAGGAAACCGCCGAGGCCGAACAAAATTTCGGCGCGCAATACGAAAAATATTCGCACGAAGATCTGGCGGTGCTTGCGACCAATGCCGAGGCGCTCAAAACCGGCGAGCGGTTGTTTGTAAATTACTGCACGGCTTGTCACGGCTCCGATGCGCGCGGCGCCCGCGGATTTCCTAATTTACGTGACAACGATTGGTTGTGGGGCGGCGATCCGCAGACAATCAAACAATCGATCATGGAGGGACGCAGCGGTGCCATGCCGGCCTGGGGCCCGGTATTAGGCGCGGATGGCGTTCGTAATGTTGCCGCCTATGTGCGCTCGCTGTCGAAATTGGCGGACGTTGACGAGCTCGCGGCGACAGCCGGCCGGGAAAAATTTCAGCAGCTGTGCGTCGCCTGTCACGGCCCGGAAGGGAAAGGAAATCCGGCGCTCGGCGCGCCGAATCTGACCGACAAAACGTGGCTCTATGGCAGCACGTCGCAAATTGTAATGGAGACGATCGAGAAGGGACGGAGCGGGCGTATGCCGGCGCACAACGATTTTCTTGGCGAGGCTAAGGTACATGTGCTGGCGGCTTACATCTACAGCTTGTCACATCCGCCGGCCGTCGCCGCGACGAATTCGCTATCAACCGTTCCGGGTGAGAGCAGTGGTGGGAACGGATTTTAGATGTCTGGCGGGAATGGTACTTACTTAACTCGACTATGTTACTAAACTGACTTGCCCCGACCTTATTAGCAGGTTCCTTCCCCTTCAGGGGGAAGGACAGGATGGGGGTGGGTTGTGGTCGCTACTGCAAAAAACCCACCCCCACCCCGGCCCTCCCCCTGAGGGGGAGGGAGTGTCGGCCGATATGCTTCGGTTCTTGCTTAAGTAAGCGCCATTCATGTCTGGCGGGTTTGACACGTGAGCGCCAAACCCGCCTCAACGTAGACCAAAATTATGATGAACGACGAAGTCCGTGAAGAGCTTTACGCCAGGCGCCAACAGATCTATCCGCGCGAAGTCCACGGCGTGTTCGCGCGCTGGCGCGTGATCATGGTCGTGCTCACTTTGGGTATTTACTACGGTCTGCCGTGGATCTCGTGGGGCGAAGGTCGGCAAGCGTTTCTCATCGATCTGCCCGGGCGCAAGTTTCATCTATTCTTTTGGACGTTCTGGCCGCAAGATCTTTTTTATTTGGCGGCGGTGCTGATCATCGCCGCGCTGTCGTTATTTCTTTTTACCGCTATTGCCGGTCGGCTCTGGTGCGGTTACACCTGCCCGCAGACCGTATGGACCGAAGTATTTCTATGGATCGAACGACACATCGAAGGCGGCCGCTTAAAGCAGATGAAGCTAGCAGCGAGCGCTTGGAACCGCGATAAGGTTTTAAAGAAGGGCGCTAAGCATCTCGTATGGATCCTGTTATCACTGTGGACCGGATTTACTTTTGTCGGTTATTTCACGTCCATTCGCGAGCTCGTGCTGGCAGTTACCCAGGTAAAACTGGGACCCTGGGAAACGTTCTGGATTCTGTTCTACGGATTTACCACCTACGGCAACGCCGGGTTCCTGCGCGAGCAAGTTTGTCTTTATATGTGTCCGTACGCACGTTTCCAGGGTGTCATGTATGACCGCGACACGCTCGTTATCTCATACGACAAACGCCGCGGCGAACCGCGCGGTGCACTGAAACGCGCCGACGACACCACGACCACCGGCCTCGGCGATTGCATCGATTGCACGTTGTGCGTGCAAGTTTGTCCGACCGGCATCGACATTCGTAACGGCTTGCAAATTGAATGCATCGCTTGTGGGGCTTGCCTGGATGCTTGCGACACGGTGATGCAGAAAGTGGGCTATCCCAAAGGTCTAATCCGCTACAGCAGCCAAAATGAAATGGAGCAGGGCACGCCACGGCAATTACTACGGCCACGCATACTTATCTATGGCGCCGCGCTGGCGAGTATTGCCACAGCGTTGATAACGGCGGTGTTACTGCGTGTGCCGCTGGATCTTGATGTTATCCGCGACCGCAACGCGCTCTACCGCGAAACGCCGGACGGATTAATCGAAAACGTATATACCTTAAAAATCCTTAACAAAGACACACGCGACCATCGCTACCTAATCACTGCCGGTGGTATTCAAAACCTTGTCTTGGGCATTGAACACAATTGGGTTTCGGTGGCCTCCGGTGAAGTGGTCGAAATACCAGCGCGGCTGCAAGCCGATGTTCGAGGATTACACGGACGCAGCACTGTCGTGCGATTTGCCTTACAAGCGCAAGACGAACCGATGCTCCGCAAGATCGAGGAAGCGCGTTTTCTCGGACCGGCGTCTTAAGGAGGATGATTCGATGAATTCAAACATCGTTGCACAGGTGCCTTGGTATAGCGTACCCATGGTTTGGCTATTGATCGCGCTGCCGGCCGCCGCCGTTGCCGCCGGGTTTACGATGCTGTGGTTTGCTATCGCTACCGACGACGGTGTGGTGGCTGACGATTATTATCGACGCGGCAAGGAGATCAATCTCGTATTGAGTCGCGATCATGCGGCGGCGGCCAAGAATCTCAAAGCATCGCTGCAGCTCGATGCCGCGCAACGTGAGCTGCTCATCAAGCTTGAGCCGGCGACGATTCAACCGCCGCAATTGGAAGTTCTCTTTTTGCATGCCACGCGCGAAGGCAATGATCGTCGACTTCTTTTGTCGCGCGCCGACGACGGCCGTTATCGCGGTCAGATCCTTGTGCTTGCACCTGGGCGCTACAACATTCAACTCGCCGCTAACGATTGGCGATTGATCGGTTCGTTGCGTGCTCCCGGCGATGCTCGAATTGACGTGTTACCGGCAGTATCGCGCTAACCGTGCCTAACGAGATCTCGTTGGGCGCGGCGTTCCTAGTCGGCCTGCTGAGCTCGATCCATTGTATTGGCATGTGCGGCGGAATCGTCGGTGCCTTGACCTTGGGTATCCGCGCTCCCGGCCGCACGATGGGGTCGATCGCTCCGTATCTGCTTGCCTATAACACCGGACGTATCGCCAGTTATGCCGTAGCCGGTGCGATCGTCGGTTTTCTCAGTGTACCGTTGTTGCAGTTGGCACCGCGCTTTGTGGCGCGGCTAATTTCCGCTGCTTTTATGGTTGCGCTCGGCCTGTATCTCACGGGTTGGTGGACCGGCCTCGCATTGCTCGAACGACTCGGCGGAAATTTATGGACCCGCATCGCACCGCTTGGCCGGCGCTTATTGCCGGTACGCCATCCGCTACAGGCGTTGCTGCTCGGATTATTGTGGGGTTGGCTTCAGTGCGGATTGGTCTACGCCACGCTTGCGTGGTCACTCGCCGCCGGCGGCGCTACCGAGAGTGCCGCGCTAATGACGGCATTCGGTCTCGGTACATTGCCAATGTTGCTTATCATGGGCGCTACGGCGCGTTGGTTTGGTGGTATCGCGCGCCAAGCGTGGGTGCGGCGCGTCGTGGGTCTGTTGCTAATTGCGCTGGGTATCTACGCGTTGCTGAATGGTACTTACTTAACTCGACTATGTTACTAAACTGACCTGCCCCGAACTTATTAGCAGGTTCCTTCCCCTTCAGGGGGAAGGACAGGATGGGGGTGGGTTGTGGTCGCTACTGCAAAAAACCCACCCCCACCCCGGCTGTTCCCGCCCGGTGCGCACGAATATCACGTGCGCCCGTTCGGCGGCGCCAGTGTCCACTGGACACTGGCGAAAGCTTCGCCTCACCCCCCTGAGGGGGAGGGAGTGTCGGCCGATATGCTTCGGCTCTTGCTTAAGTAAGTGCCATTCGTGTCCGACTTAGCATTGCTCGGCGTGCCGGCACGTCGAGCAAGTGCACATTTTTGTTATCGACATCGATTAAGCCCGATCGCTGCAACTTGGAAAAAATGCGGCTTACCGTAAACACGTTTGCCCCGGCCTTCATGCAGAGGCGTCGAAATTGTGGTTGCGGGTGATTCGTTAGGATGGGGTAGGAATCGACCTACTCGGTGGAATAGCAGCAGCGTTCTAACCGCCTGACTTGGGATCGTCGACCAGTTGATTGGCGATCGCGTAACGGATTAATTCGGTTTGGTTGGTCAGCCCCATCTTTTCCATGAGGCGAGCCTTGTGCGTGCTCACGGTTTTGACCGACAAGTTCAGCCGCTCGCCGATCTCGGTGACGGACTTGCCGGAAACCAGCAGCTGAAATACCTGGTACTCGCGGTCAGACAGCGTGGTATGTGGTGGGCCGCTGGTCTGCGGCATGGCGCCGAGCGCCAATTGCTCGGCTACCTCGGCGCTAATGAAAGCGCCACCGCCAGCGACCTTGCGGATCGCCGAGATCAGCTGCGCGGAGCGCTTTCTTTCGTCAGATAACCGGCGGCGCCGGCCTTGATCGCACGGATCGCGTATTGCTGCTCCTCATGCATGCTTAATATAAGGATACGCAGCTTCGGCTTTTCACTGCGGATCTGCTTGATCAGTTCGATGCCGCTCTTTTTCGGCATCGACATGTCGAGCAGCAACACGTCGAACTCGAGCTCGCGCACGCACTGCAGGACTTCTTGACCGTCACGCGCCTCGCCGACAATCGAAAAATCGGCGTCGGCGAGCAGCTGCTTGAGCCCCTCGCGCACGATCGTGTGATCGTCGGCAATCACTACTCGGATCACGCTTCCCCCTCGCCCCATCCTGCGGTACAGGGAGGTACGAATGTCGCGAGCGCAGGAGCGACCTCTCCGGCGAGGGGAGAGGGGGAGTTGGTACGCTGACGCGTTTCTTCGACCGGTATGACGACGCGCATCATGGATTGAACGGTAGCCGTACCTCGATATAAGTGCCATGGCCGGGACTGCTTTCGATTTTCACCTTACCGCCGATCAAGTATACCCGTTCGCGAAGGCCGATGAGGCCATAGGAATTCGGTTTACGCGGATCTGTCGACGTGAAACCGATTCCATCGTCGCGCACGCTGAATACGATTTCACCGTCGGCGTTTTCGACCGTCACATCCACGCTAGTCGCTTGCGCATGCTTGGCGATATTGGTTAGCGATTCCTGTAACACGCGAAACAGCATCTTTGCCTGTGGATCGTACATTTCAAGTTCAGGATCAGCGACAGCGAGGTGACATTGGATACCGCTACGCTCGATAAAGTTTTGCACCAGCCATTCCGTCGCCGGCAGCAAGCCGAGGTCATCGAGCATCATCGGCCGTAGATCCGAAGAGATACGGCGGGTGGCGGCGACGGTACTGTCGAGCAGCGCTTCCATGACCTTCAGCTTATCGGCGATCGGTAACGGTGGCGCCGTTAGCTTATCTTTGATCCAGGCGACATCCATCTTAAGTCCGGTCAGCGCCTGTGCCAGCTCGTCGTGCAGCTCGCGAGCGATGCGGCGCTTTTCTTGCTCGCGTAGCTGATTTGCGGCGGCGGCAAGCTCGTACAGTTCTTCTTTGGAGCAGCGCAAGGCCGCTTCCGCCCGTACACGCTCGGTAACGTCGCGCAGAATCACGGTATAAAACTTCTGGCCGTTCTCGGTGATGTGCGAAATCGACGCATCGATCGGGAACTCCTCTGAAGGCACGTCAGCATGGCCAGCTCAACTACGACATGTGCGACTATTTCATCGGCACCGAATGCGATGTAGTTGGCATAGGTCCGACGGCCCTAAGCAAGCTTCGGGCAATCCACGCCAAGAACGAAGATCGATTAACGGATTACGGCACGGCACTCGACAGCGGGCAGCTGCCGATTGCTGGCAGCACGCTGTTGCGCATGGAGGAGTTGCACGCCGTTGTACTAACTATTTAGTCGCATCACTAGTAGCATGCCGTACCGAAGCCTGCGTCAGGTGAATGCGTTTTTTTGAACACCGTGAGGGGAGCATCGATGCTCCCTCTTTTTTTGATATAAGAAAGCCCGTTTGGCTCGCACGACGAGAACGCCGTTTGCCGGTTTCGATTTCATCTTCATCGAGTGGCACACAGATTCCGCTTGTCCGCCCAATCGAACTTCAAATGATCGCACCCGTATTTAACAGAGCACGGGTGTCCAACTTCTTTTGCTAGGTACAAGGAACATAATGTTTGCCGCTTTTACCCAACAAGAAATCAGAACTAATTTATTGAGCGGCTTGACGGTTGCGCTAGCCATGGTGCCGGAAGCCGTGGCATTCGCTCTGGTGGCGCATGTTTCTCCGCTTACCGGCCTGTACGCGGCGTTCATGATGGCGCTAATTACATCCGCTATCGGCGGTCGACCTGGCATGGTATCGGGTGCTGCCGGTGCACTTGCCGTCGTCATGGTCGCGCTGGTCGTCGATCATGGCGTCGAATATTTGTTCGCTGCGGTGATACTGATGGGCGTTCTGCAGATGTTGTTTGCGCTCGCCAAGCTCGGCAAGTTCATCCGCATGGTGCCGCACCCAGTGATGCTGGGCTTCGTCAATGGCCTTGCCATCGTCATCTTCCTAGCACAATTCGGCCACTTTAAGATTACTGGAGCGGATGGAGCGACGCGCTGGTTGCCGGTCGATGCGCTCTACATCATGTTTGGCCTCATCGCGCTAACGATGGCGATTATTTACCTGCTGCCTAAGCTCACCAAAGCCATACCGGCGACACTCGCCGGCATTCTGGTGGTATCGATATTGGTTGCCACCTTTAGTATCGAAACCAAAACCGTCGGCGACCTTGGGTCGATCAAAGGCGGGTTGCCGAATTTTCATCTGCCGGCGGTGCCGTTGAGCTGGGAAACGCTGCGTATCGTGTTCCCGTATTCGTTGATCCTTGCCGCCATTGGTTTGATGGAGTCGTTGCTTACGCTCAACCTCATCGACGACATGACCAACACCCGTGGCCGACCGAACCGCGAATGCTTGGCCCAAGGAGCGGCGAACGTCGTGACCGGCTTCTTCGGCGGCATGGGCGGCTGCGCCATGATTGGTCAGAGCATGATCAATGTCGGTAACGGTGCGACCCGGCGTTTATCCGGTATTGCCATGGCGCTGTTCTTGCTCAGTTTTATCTTATACGGCTCCGAGTGGATCGAGCGCATTCCCCTGGCGACGCTGATCGGCGTGATGTTCGTTGTCGTCGGCAAGACGTTTGAGTGGGGCAGCTTTCGCTTGTTCGGCAAAGTACCGACGCCGGATATCGTTGTCGGGCTGCTGGTCGCAGCGGTAACGGTAGCGGTTAATTTGGCTGTCGCCGTGGTCGTCGGTGTCATTGTTTCAGCCTTGGTATTTGCCTGGGAGCATGCCAAGCGCATCAAGGTCCAAACCTATACGGATGAAAGCGGTTGGAAGGTCTACGAGCTCGAAGGGTCGCTGTTCTTTGCGTCGGTGGCCGAATTCCAGAAACTGTTCTCGACCAAAGACGATCCAGCGGACGTCGTCATCGAGTTCCGCCGCGCGCGTGTCGTCGATCACTCCGCGCTGGAAGCAATCGATGTGTTGGCCGACCGTTATCAGCAAGCAGGTAAGCGGTTGCATCTGCGTCACCTCAGCGCCGACTGCCTCGAGCTGCTGGACAAGGCCAAAGGAATGATTGAGGTAAATGTGCTCGAAGACCCGCATTATCATGTCGCCGATGACAAGCTTGCTTAACCGATGGGCGCCATGGCTTCCGATGACCGCGTCAGACGGAGGGGTAGCGAACAGGTTTGGTGCAGCTCCTTTTTGCGAGGGAAGCGGGGAGCGCAGATTGCTCAACGAACCCCAATAGTCCCCATTAATCGCCGGCCAAGAAAAAGCGATATGCGTGCTACCGCACAGAGTAAACGTGCTGTTACGCCCATACTCCATTCACAGATTTGAATTACAGGCTACTGCCCCAGCCAGCCTGACAGGAGGTGCTCATGAATAGCCATCAACTCAAAGGTCGAATCAGCCAAGCGACAGGTAAGCTCAAGGAAATCACCGGCAAGCTTTTCGGCAACAAGTCGTTAGAAGCGAAAGGGCGTGCCAAAAAAACCGGCGGTAAAATTCAGGCCGGATATGGTGATATCAAGGACGACACCCAGAAGCATGTCTGACCTTTCCGTAATTTTCCGTCGATCTAAATACGAACCGCTACGGGAGCGACACGGGTTCGGACAAACCGTTGGCGTAACTCATTGCGGCTTTCTTCACAGCAGCCAAATCGATTGCGATTGCGCCAGCAGCAGTCCAGCCAGTAGCGCTTCGGATTGCAACGGCAGAAGTGTCGCTGCCGCCAGGGCGACGATAAATAAACTGGCGTAAACGGCAAGATCGGTCATGGCGTTACATTCTTACTCCGATCGCGGAAAACGGTTACGGCGTTCATCGAGGAACCGATAATGGGCTGTGTACTTCCTCGGTAGTATTGGATTGGGATCTTAATCGGTAGGTGATAGAGTCTCGCGGCGCCTCTCTCGAATCGTCTCCAGACCCATCAATATTTCCGTTTCGTCCGTGGTAGCGACATCCAAAACTAGTTGCCATGTACGCGATATTTGTCGTTTAGCCAATTGAAGTAACGCGCTTTTGACCAATCCTCACGGTCAACCGATACCCGCAGCGCTGGGGTCGTATTTGGGGTACAGCCGGGGTGAAGCATTATGCGCTGCAGTGCATAAGACTTTTAATGCTCAGTACCAGATTATCCATAGCAAATGCCCCTTGCTCTACAAACGACCTCAGCGAGATCAGTCTTTCCTAACGTAGCGCAACCGCGGCACTGCGCATAATCCGGCGCACACTTCTTCTCCCGACCCAGTGGTCGG
>JACQFZ010000069.1 GCA_016199745.1 Gammaproteobacteria bacterium | reverse complement strand
CTTGGCCCGGCAGTAAATCCTTGATTCGTTCCCACTGGTCGTCTCGCAATCCGTATCGTCTGGCCATCTTCCGCTGTGCTTGCTCGCAGTTGGAGAGAACAGAAGTATGACAAAGGGGATTAATTGATGACAGGCCCTAGGCATTAGTGATAACGCCGGCGCCGAGTGCGATGCCATTTCTTCCCCCTTTTGCAGAGCCCTTACGACAGTTTTACGACAAACCCCGCTTTGAACGAACCTCAAGCGGGAATCGGCGTGAGAGGGAGGAGATAACGTGCTGATCTAACTGGTGCCCCGGGCCGGAGTTGAACCGGCGACCTACCGCTTAGGAGGCGGTCGCTCTATCCACTGAGCTACCGGGGCGCGGGCGGTATTCTAGCAGACGTGATCGGACCGGAACCGTGCACGGGATCGCTGGCGGACCTTTCCGGGCATCCTGTAAAATCGTCCGCTTGCAAGCAGGTCGCCGATGAATCCAACTGCCACATATACCCGGGGCGACGTACTGCGCTGGTTGAACGAGCGCGAGGTCGCCAAGGCGCAGGACTATCTCGTGCGCGTTTCCGAGCTCGACGTTCGGCCGCAATCGCTGCATGCGCGCGTGCAGGGCACGGTGCGGCGTCCGTATCAGGTCGACATCCACTTCCATGGAATCGAGCGCCGCGATTGGCGGTTACAGGCGAGCTGTTCCTGTCCGGTCGGTTATTTCTGTAAGCATACGGCGGCGGTTTTGCTCGTTGGTATCGCGCAGCGCGATCAAACGCCGGCCGTGCGGCCCGATGTGTTGTCGTGGATCGAGAATTTTCGCACGTCGTTACAGCCGCCGGCGGCGCCGGAAAAATCCAAGCGTGCGGTCAAGCCTACCACCGCGCTTTATTACGTGATCGATCGGTCCATCGATGAACGTACGTGGCACGTCCTGTTTCGCAAAGGTGGGCTCGATGTCGATGGTCGTCCGGCGCAGGCCGCGGCGGATTGGCACAACGTCGACCAGGCGTTGATGCGGCCGCCGAAGTTTGTCGACGAAAGCGATCTGGAGATATTGCGATTACTCTGGCTGCAACGGCCGCGCGATGGTTTTGGTTATGCATTGACGCTGGCCGGACCGCACGGCGAAGAGATTTTGCAGCGTCTCGTTGCCAGCGGCCGGTTATATTTTGGCGAACAGTCGCTCGTGCGTTTGTCCGAGGGTGCCGCGCGCCGCGGCGAGATGGCGTGGGGTCTCGACGCCAATGGTCTATTGCAGGCCGACGTGCGCACGACGCCGCCGGCGACCGCAGTGCTCGCGCTCAAATCGTTTTGGTACGTGGATGTGCCGGCGGGACTTATTGGACCGTTGACGCTGACGTTGCCGGTCGCACAAGCACGGCGGTTACTGGAGTTGCCGCCGCTCAATGCGCGCGAGGCGCCGTTGGTGGCGGATGCGCTATCGGAATTGGCGCCGGCACTACCGCGACCGGCGGCCGATGCGTTGTCGCAGATACCGGTGATCGACGAGGTGCCGGTTCCGGTATTGAAACTCGGCACGCTGTCGGTCTATGGCGTGCGCCGCTTTCGCGGATATCCGCGTAATTACAACTACGACACGATCGAGTTCGACTACGCCGTTCCGGTATTCCGTTATGGAACGGTGCTGGTCTCGGTCGATGATTCTTCGGAGTTCGTGCAAACCGCGGCAGGCGATTTAGTGCGGGTGAAACGTCGGCGGCGGGAAGAGGCGCGTCGTCTCGAATCGCTCAAGTCGTTCGGCTTGGCGCGCGTGCCGGCGCATGCGCTTCATACCGCCAGTTTGGCGGTGCCGCCGCGCATGTATGCGTTGCACGACGAGAACGCTTGGAACACTTTCTTCGTGACGACGTTGGCGCGGTTGCGTACCACCGGCTGGGACGTGCAAGTGCCGCCGAATTTTCGTCATCGTCGGCTCGAGCCGACCGCGTGGTATGCGGACATTACCGACGGCGGCAACGGTTGGTTTGAGCTCGATATGGGGATCGATGTCGACGGTCGACGGTTGGCGCTGGCGCCGCTGCTGTCGGCGTTGTTTGCGCGCGATTCGCGCTGGTTGGCGGACGATCGTCTGGCGCGTATCGACGATGCCGAAGCGATCGAGCTGCGCGCCGCCGACGGTTTGCGGTTGCAGGTGCCGGCCGGGCGATTGAAGCCGCTCGCGCGCACGTTGATCGATTTGTTCGACGTCGTACCCACCGGCGCGCTGCGTTTGCCGGTGCTCGACGCGCCGCGCCTCGCGGCGTTAGCCGACAGCGGACGCTGGCAATTCCGCGGGATGGACGATGTGCAACAGATGGCGGAACGTTTGCAGGCCACCGCCGGCGTGACGCCGGTTGCACCGCCGCGTGGCTTCACGCTCGCGCTTCGACCGTATCAGCGCGACGGCCTTTCATGGCTGCAGTACCTGCGTACGTACGGACTTGCCGGGATTCTGGCGGACGACATGGGCCTTGGAAAAACGGCGCAAACCTTGGCGCATCTGTTATTGGAAAAAGAGGCTGGGCGGCTCGATCGACCGGCGCTGATCGTGTTGCCGACCTCGCTGGTGCATAACTGGAAGCACGAGGTCGCGCGCTTTGCGCCGGCGTTGTCGGTGCTCGTCTTACAAGGTAGCGAGCGCAGCGCGTTGTTCGCGCAAATTCCAAGGTACGACATTGTCTTGACGACTTATCCGTTGCTATGGCGCGACGAAGCCGAGCTGACCGCGCACGACTATCATTTCGTGATCCTCGACGAGGCGCAGACCGTCAAGAACGGCGCGAGCCGCGCCGCCGCTGTGGTCCGCAAGCTCAACGCGCGTCATCGCCTGTGCCTGACGGGAACACCGCTGGAGAATCACCTGGGCGAGCTTTGGGCGCAATTCGACTTTCTGTTGCCGGGCTTTCTCGGCGACGCCAAACGGTTCGCACGCCATTGGCGCACGCCGATCGAGAAGCACGGCGATCAACTGCGCCGTGACTTGCTCGCGCGCCGCCTCCGGCCTTTCATTTTGCGCCGACGCAAAGACCAAGTGGCGACCGAGTTGCCGAACAAGACCGTCATCGTTCAAACCGTCGAGCTCCAGGCCGGGCAACGCGATCTGTACGAAGCGGTACGCAGCAGCATGGATAAAAAAGTGCGCGATGCTGTTGCCGGAAGAGGCTTCAACCGTAGCCACATCCTCATTCTCGACGCGCTGCTCAAATTGCGGCAGGTATGTTGCGACCCGCGCCTGCTGAAAACGGCCGCCGCCGCGCGTGTCAAAGAACGCGCCAAGCTCGCGCTCTTGATGGGTATGCTGCCGGAATTGGTCGATGAAGGTCGGCGCATCCTCGTGTTCTCGCAATTCACCGGGATGCTCGCCTTGATCGAGCAGGAATTGACGTCGGCGCAGATCCCGTTTGCCGTGCTCACCGGTCAAACCAAGCCGAAACATCGCGAATCCACAATCCGCCGTTTTCAGCAAGGCGAGGTACCGGTGTTCCTTATCAGCCTCAAGGCCGGCGGCGTCGGCCTAAACCTGACCGCCGCCGATACCGTCATCCACTACGACCCCTGGTGGAACCCGGCCGCCGAAAACCAAGCCACCGACCGCGCCCACCGACTCGGCCAGGACAAGCCAGTTTTTGTCTATAAGCTCATCGTTGCCGGTAGCATCGAAGAGAAAATTCTGACGTTGCAGGAGAAAAAAGCCGAGCTTGCCGCCGGCATCCTGGCCGCAGACGGCCATGGCACGGTGAAATTCGATGAAACGGAATTAGCGGCATTGTTGGCGCCGCTTCCGGGATAGTCGGTCGTGTCCGGAAGACGAAGCCGTTTTTGGCGCGTGCTACCGAGCACTTTCATTACCGCCGCCGAGAAGTTTGACGACTCCAGTCCGAGCGTCAGAGAACTCCATGCCGGGATCGGTCAGCTGGCACTGGAAAACGTGCGGGCCGGCCGTGGCCGTTTTGGACAGCCGGTCACGATTTGGTTACGTTGGGGAAACAGAAAGAAAAACCGGCTAGCGCTGACGACGTTAACCGGTTGTTGGCATAAGGGAAAATTGGTGGAGCGGAGGAGGATCGAACTCCCGACCTCTGCATTGCGAACGCAGCGCTCTCCCAGCTGAGCTACCGCCCCATAAGGTCGCGTAGTTTAACGAGTTTACGGGGGTTTATGAAGGGCTTGCTGATGATTCCCTTCATGTCGGGCATTCTATGGTGTCATCAATTTGTTTTTGCGCTTCTTGCCACAGAGATCGAACTTCTTGAGCTTTCGTTGACTTCCAGGAACAAGCGAATTTTGAAAATTCTGTTGGATAGACGATGAAAGCTTTTTTCAGTAGGACAAATGCTTCTGCTGATTTATTTGAAAGAGCCAAGTAGACGATTTGCTGATTAATGCTACGGGGGCCGGGGCGGTACTGCATAACGCGGGTTGCCATCAATAGCTGTTTGTCGAGCGCATTTCTATCGGGCTTCGCAGTTTGAATGGTGATCGCTTCTGCCAGCGGCGTCAGCAGCGGATTTCTTGATATTGCATGCAGCATTGCTGATGTTTCTTGAGGTGTTGAGGTTAAGATCAGCCCATTGATTTCAGTAAGATCTTGAAAGCCACGGAATGTGATTGCGAGTATCGCTGCAGATAGGAGCAGGGAAGCACCGGCGGCGAATTGGCCGAGGGTTGGTGTGAAAGTAGTCTTTAATGTTTTCTCATTTCCTAGCCCAAGTAGTATCGCGGCAATTCCCAAAAAGTAGCTATACCAGAGGGGAAATTCGACACTGCTGTGTAGTAAGAGGACTATCAGCAAGATAAAAATCAGCCAATACGAAGGATTTTTCCAGTGTGGCAGTACTTGACGGAGCCATGTAACGATCATGGATACTAGCAAGAGTAGGCCGACTATGCCGAGTTCAGCAAGAACCTGCATCACCAGGTTATGGGAATGATGAAAGAGCTCCGCTTTTGATATGGCAGCAAATTCGGGAAGGGCCTGGTAGCCGAAGCCGTACCATCCGTAATGGCCGATACCTATTCCCCATATAGGTGACTCTAAAAACATAAGCCACGCTTTGTGCCACTCCGATGTGCGCAGATCAATACCGTCGGCGGCGTTTCGTTGGAATGCCACTAAAGCATCTATGCCGCCTATATCGAGTCCCATGATGTTAAGCAATAATTTCAGCCAGTCGTTAAGGAAAGGTAAGAGATACTGAAAGAGCAAAAATAAAACCAGGATCAAACTGGTTCCCTGCAATAGACGTCGATGAATGGAGTTCCGAGTGGCGCGATATGAAATAAACGACAAAAGAAATCCGGCGACGAGAAAAATGGCAGCCGCACGAGAACTCGACATGGTCAAAACCAACGCATACAAAATCAATAGTGATATCGCAAACGCGCGATTGACTCGATCTGTCGCATGTAAATAAACAATGGCAAAGCTTGCGAAGGTGATTTGCGTAGCGAAGTGATTTCGTTGGCCTGTATTTCCGAAGACGCTAGCCTGGCCCTTCATATCAATAAGCAAGGCCAATTGACCAGAGATGTCGAAATACTGCACGAGGCCGACCGCTGCCTGTAAAGCGCCACCGATGGTAATTAGCCAGGCGATGACGGTGATAGCACGGTCAAGTCCGAGTTGTGTGCGTATCCATGCGCAAAGGACCACTAGCAACAACGCCCAAGTTAGATAGATTCCCGGCAGCAGGGCCTGGGCAACGTAGGCGTGGTCGATAACGAGAGCCTGAAGCGCGATTAGAAGGATTATTGCAAACAGGTAGATCGCTGTGTGAGGAACTTCGAGGTCACGCCAGAAAGTTCTGCATAAAAAAAATGGGAAGCAAGCTGCGAACCCGATGGCAAATGCGGCCCATTCACTATAAAAGGCGGTAGGTAGTCCGTGGTGTGGCAGTAGGAATGGGATAACGGTCAGCAACCCCAAGATCACAACACTTATTGAGGCCATAGTAATAAGTGCTGGACGGGAAGATTCGCTCATACGTACCTTATCCCTTTGAGAAAAATTTCGGGTTCAAAAAAAAGCCCGCCTTGGCAGGCGGGCTTGAGTTATTTATTTCTTCCGCTACCTATACTTTGGGCAGCCACTTCGAGAGTATTCCGCCGGATGCTGTCGGTGCTGCCCAAGTGAAGCCGGCTGTACCATCACAAGTGCCTGCGTATACGACCGTTCCCGTAGCTGACATGGGACCGAACTGAAGGTAATTGATAGTCACAGTAGCTGCGGTGGCTGATAGGCCGCTAAGCGTAATGCCAGCTGTAGGGCTCACGTATCTCCAGGCAGCATTTGTAAAGGCGGTAACACCGCTTGCAACAATGTCGAGACTTACAAGTGTGGTGGCGCTAGATAGCGTTCCATCACTGCAGGCAACGCCTAACGCCGTGAAGATTGGTACAGCGACTGCAGGTCCTTCGCTGATTTTCGCTTTCATGGTGTAGTCTTGATACGCCGGAATCGCAATCGCCGCCAAAATGCCGATGATCGCGACCACGATCATCAGTTCGATCAACGTAAAACCTCTTTGTAACGTTTTCATGTAATGCCTCCGGTTGAATCTTGAGTCGAGGGCGTCCTGGAAAAAACCGGCCCCACTTTCGTGTGGCACCTTAGTTCTTAAGCATTTGGCCCTTGCGACTCCTTTCAGGCCGATGCTTTCCAGAACCTCCTCCGTTGGTTACTTAGTCAGCCCCTGTACGAATGTCAAACAACTGACTCAGGAGTACTGCCAAATGCCTTTCGGCATCCCCATATAGCTGCAGGATCTATGCCACGGCCCTACCTGCCGCAAACGCGCGGTTTACGAGCGCGTCTGTCGACCGAATGGTGATGCTCGTCGGCACAAAAACGGAGGTCTAGTGCTCAGACCTGACAAAATTCGTCACCCCATGCCGCGGCAGGGCGACGAGAAGTGACATATCAGTGTATACGCTAGCCCATGCCGAGCTTTTCAAGTTTGTAACGAAGGGCGCGGAAACTGATGCCCAACAGCTTTGCCGCCGCCGTTTTGTTCTGGCTAGTTTTCGCTAAGGCGTTCTCGATAGCGACGCGCTCAATGCGTTCCAGGTAGTCGTCCAGCGACTCTTCGCCGCCCAGCAATCCTTTGGTTTCCGCTTCTTCCTCTGATGTTTCATGCAGTTGCAGATCGTCGGCGGTGATGTCGTTGCCGTTGCAAAGTGTAAGCGCGCGCTCCAGCACGTTCTCGAGCTCACGGACGTTTCCCGGGAAGCCGTAAGTACTTAGGGAAGTATGGGCTTCCGGCGTTAAACGGGGCGCCTTCATTGCCATGGCGTCGGCTAGGCGGGCGCAGAGCTGATCGGCCAGTAGCGGGATGTCTTCCGCTCGCTCACGCAGGCTGGGGATATGCAGCTGAATGACGTTCAGCCGGTAATAAAGGTCCTGACGAAACCGGCCTTGTTTGACCAGCTCGAGCAAGTCTTTATGGGTGGCGCATAACACGCGCACATCGACTTTGATTTCGGTCTGGGCGCCGACGGGTCGCAACGATCGTTCCTGGATAACACGCAGTAACTTCACCTGCATCGTTAAGGGCAGGTCGCCCACTTCGTCGAGAAACAACGTGCCGCTATCGGCGGCTTTGAACAAGCCATCTTTGTCCTGCAGGGCGCCGGTAAAGCTGCCTTTTTTATGCCCGAAAAACTCGCTCTCCATCAATTGCTCAGGAATGGCACCGCAGTTCACCGGCACGAATGGCTTGCCGGCGCGCGGTCCGAGTTCATGAATCAAGCGAGCGGCCAGTTCTTTGCCGGTGCCCGACTCGCCGCTGATGTAAATGGGCGCTTGGCCCCGGGCCAGCCGCTCGATCAGCGCGCGGACCTTGTGCATGGCCTCGGAGTCGCCGAGCAACCGGCGAGTGCCGGCGGAAGCGACGGCCTGCCCGGCGGGTGCGGCAGGTGCGGTGCTCGGTACCTGGGCGACGCGTAATGCTGACCGAACGATGTTGCGTAAGTCGTTCAGATCGAGCGGTTTCGACAAGAAATCGAAGGCGCCGGCTTTTAGCGCCGCAATCGCCGTTTCCATGTTGCCGAATGCGGTGATAACGGCGACGGGAAGGTAGGGAAACTTATCCTGGATGTGACGTACCAGCTCGATACCATTGCCATCCGGCAAACGCATGTCGGTTAGGCACAGATCAAACTTGAATTCGCCCAGCAGATGACGCGCCTCCTCAAGGTTCGAGGCAGTCCGCGTTTCGAGATTCATCCGTCCAAGAGTAAGTTCGAGAACCTCCCGAATGTCTGGTTCGTCATCGACGACCAGCACCTGGTGTTTTTGTTTGGTCATACTGCTCCGAGTTCATTATTTTCTTCCGCGCGGGCTAGGGTGACGCGAAAACGGCTGCCGACCCCGCCTTCGCCGGGGTGGTAGTCCAGTAACGCGCCGTTGCCTTCGCACAACTCTTTAGCAATATATAGACCAAGCCCGGTGCCTTTCGGAGTGGTCGTAAAGAACGGATCAAAAATGTTGTCGGCGATATTGGCGGGTACGCCGCTGCCCCAGTCGATCACGTCGAAATAGGGGCGCCCATCACCGTCGTTGCCGGTAGCCAGTTTAATTAAGGCCGTTCCAGAGAATGGCGGGCTGTGGCGTAGGGCGTTTTGACAGAGATTGGTGATGACCTGATTGAGCTGATCCGGGTCGAACAGTGCTTCGACGTCATCGCCTAGGCGGGTGAATGCCGGCAATGGAATTCGAACCGCGTCGACGTATTGCGTTAGGAAGTCCGCCAGCCACGTTTGCAGTGCCAGCCGTGCCTGATTGACACGGTCGCGCCGGCTTAGCTGGGTGACGTTCTGGATGATGACGTTCATACGCCGACCTTGTTCTTCGATGATCGTCGTCAGTCGTTTGGGTTCGCTGTCTTCGCCGACGGATTCACCGAGTAGTTGGGCGGCATTGGAGATGGCGCTCAGCGGATTGCGAATCTCGTGGGCGATACTGGCCGTCAGCCGAGCGAGCGCTGCCATTTTGAGTTGTTGCGCTTGCTGTTTTAGCGCTGCCATGTCCTCAAGAAAGACCAGCGTGCCGCTTTCTTTGGCGGCTCCGAGCGGCACGAAGCGTGGCAGCAGGGTGTAATTCGCCCGGGTAGTAAAGGCACGGCGAGTACGTTGCCCGGGGGTATCGCCGAGCCATTGAAACAGCTGAATGGCTAAATCCGAGGAGATTTCGTTCAGCGACATTTTCTTGTCGAGTGGCGGTTCTCTCAACCCGAGAAATCGCTGCGCCGTTTGATTCATAAACATAATGCTGCCGGTGTGATTGCACGCTAATACACCGGACTGCATGCGCTGGATAATCAGCTCATTGATATGAGTGAGGTTGGCAATATCGACACCGCGCCGCGCCGCGATAACTTCCGTGGCGCGTAGGCGCGAGCCTAGGGTGTAGCTCAGAAAAGTGGTGGTGAATAAGCCGATGCCGAGTAGGCCGACCTGCGGATAACCGCCCACTAAGTTTTCCGTCACCGTGCCGCCGATCAGTAAATCCCAAGAATGCTCCAGCATGGCGGCAACGGTAGCGAGCGATGCATAAAAAATGCTCACGCGGCGACCGAGCATGAGACTGCTACCCGCGGAGGCAACGATAAGCAGCAAACCCAGACCGCTGGAGATGCCGCCGCTCGAATGCATTAGCAGTGCGAGTAATGTGATATCGGCAAAGGTCCAAACGCTGATCTGCGTATCAAAATCCGGCTTACGCCAGCGGGCGGCTTCGACGGCGGTAATTGATATAACAAAATAAACAATGCCGGCAATTCTAAAAAGCGCGGGATTATCGGCACCAAAAGGCGGTAGCTGCCCGAGGGTCAGGCTGATAGCTAGGGTTGTTACAGCGATGCAGACCCGATAAATATTAAACAGGCCCAGCAGCCGCCAATTGTGACTGGCGGCGACCGTTCCTTGTAACGGGGTCAAATTGAGAGGAAGCGTCCTTGGCTGCGCTGACATCTTATTGGATTAGCACAGTTTCCAAAGGTAGGCAAAGCGCTGCCGCTCAACGATCAGGACGGACCGGCGTTCCGATGTTCTTGCGAACAGTAAGCGTGGCCGATATGAACCAGTGCATCTTTCTCGGGAATATGCACGCCGCAATGTGCGCACGGCACCATGCGTGCCGGCATGCTAGGCGTAGTACGAGTACGTTGTTTAGGCGCTGGACGACCGGGTAGCAGCTGCTTAATAAATTGAGCGACTAGCCAGCAGGCGAACAGGATAATAAGTAGACGAAAGAACTGACCCATAATGTTGGTCGGGGTAAGAGGATTTGAACCTCCGGCCCCTTGCTCCCGAAGCAAGTGCTCTACCAGGCTGAGCTATACCCCGAACTGGATCAATGATTGCGGTGGACGGAAAAGGCCGCCAGGTCCACAAGTGCGTGCTTGTAAGGCGAATCGGGAAGCGAAGCCAGGGCGTCTTTAGCTAGCGCCGCCTCGACTTCGGCACGGGCGGCAGTGTAAGCGATGGAACCGCTCGATTCAATTGCATTAATAACGGCATCGATCTGCGTTTGATCGCCGCGCTCGATGGCGCCGCGGATCAAATCGCGATGTTCAGTACTGCCATGACGCATGGCATGGATCAGCGGCAAGGTCGGCTTGCCCTCGGCCAAATCATCGCCGACATTTTTGCCCAGGGCCGGGTTGTTGCGGCCATAGTCTAGCGTATCGTCGACTAATTGAAATGCCGTTCCCAGATGCAGCCCATACCGCGCCATTTGTTCTTCGATCGCCCCGCGTTGTTTGTTAATGACGGCTCCCAGGCGGGCGGCAGCCTCGAATAACTTGGCGGTTTTGCTGGAGATGACGTCGAAATAGCGTTCTTCGGTGGTTTCCGGATCGTGACAATTGAGCAGTTGCAGCACTTCGCCGCGGGCAATGGTATTGGTGGTCTGCGCTAAGATTTCCATGACGCGCATTTCGTTGACTTCCACCATCATTTCAAACGCTCGCGAGTACAGAAAATCGCCGACCAAGACACTGGCCTCGTTGCCCCAAATCGTATTGGCGGTCGACTGGCCGCGGCGCATTTCCGAGGCGTCGACGACGTCGTCGTGCAACAGGGTGGCGGTATGGATAAACTCGACGATGGTCGCCAGCTGAATATGCGCCTGGCCCTGATAGCCGACGGCACGGGCGCCGAGCAGGACGATGAGCGGTCGGAGCCGCTTTCCGCCGCTGCCGATGATGTAATTGGCCAGCTGATTGATCAGCACCACATCCGACTGCAGGCGCGTGCTAATCTCGCGGTTTACCGCCTGAAGGTCTTCGTGCACCAGCGCTTTGATGGCTTCGAAGTCCATGCGGCCGTTCATTATTAGGGGGTTGGCAAGGTCGGGCATCGTAGGGATGGGGTACTAAGCTGTCAAGCAAAGGCACGTATCGTTTGACCTTATAGGGGCCGGCCGTTAGAATTGCGGGCCTTTTCAGCCCGGCGTCTGGCTTAAGACGCAACTTTTTCGGAGACGAATATTATGTACGCGGTGATTGAAACTGGCGGCAAACAGTACCGGGTAGCTCCGGGCGATGTCATTCGCGTGGAGAAGCTTGAGGTGGCCGCCGGCGATTCCATTGATTTGGACCGGATCTTGTTGGTCGCTGACGAGCAGGGCGCGCGTTTAGGCGGCGAGCTTGCGGGTCTCACGGTGACGGCGACAGTGCGTGCCCATGGTCGCGGTGAAAAAGTTCGCATCTTCAAGATGCGTCGCCGCAAGAACTACCGTCGTAGCGCCGGTCATCGCCAGTCGTACACCGAGCTCGAAATTACCAAGGTTGCCGGTGTTGCGGCAGTAGCCGCGGCGCCAGCCGCCTAACGGCATACAGGAGATACTGCAATGGCACATAAAAAGGCGGGCGGTAGTTCGCGCAACGGTCGCGACTCACACGCTCAGCGGTTAGGTGTAAAACGTTATGGCGGCGAACAGGTTCTTGCCGGTAACATCTTGGTCCGTCAGCGCGGCACGTGTTTTTATCCGGGTACCAACGTCGGTATCGGTAAGGACGATACGCTGTTCGCTACCGCCGATGGCCATGTGTACTTCGAGATCAAAGGCCCGCGTAACCGTAGAACGGTCAGCGTCCGGTCGGTTTAGTTGTAGCTGTTCATAGAGAAACCCCGCCCTGGCGACAGCGCGGGGTTTTTTATTTTAAAGAGATTCTCACCGACTTACCCTCCCCCTCGGGGGGAGAGTAAAGGGTGGGGGTGGGTTTTGAGTCGCTGATACGTCCGCTATGAAATTCGTCGATGAAGCCACCATTCGGGTCGAAGCCGGCAACGGCGGCGACGGTTGTATGAGCTTTCGACGCGAGAAATTTATTCCGCGCGGTGGCCCAAACGGTGGCAACGGTGGTGCCGGCGGTAATGTCTACTTGGTCGGCCAGGAGGGCCTCAACACCCTCGCCGATTTCCGGCATACGCGCATGTTCCGCGCGCCGCATGGGGAGAAGGGCGGTAGCCAAGATTGCACCGGACGGTCCGGTGTCGATCGACTGATCGCGGTTCCGCTAGGGACCAAGATTGAAGACGCTGCCACCGCTGAGCTCATCGGCGAGATCACGCGCAATGGCCAGCAGCTACTCGTCGCCCACGGCGGCAAGGGTGGCCTCGGGAACGCCTGCTTCAAATCCAGTACCAACCGCGCGCCGCGCAAAACGACCCAGGGCATACCCGGTGATCAGCGCGAGCTGAAACTCGAGCTGCAGGTATTAGCCGACATCGGTTTACTCGGTTTGCCGAATGCCGGTAAGTCGACCTTGTTGCGGCAGGTGACGCAGGCGCGGCCGAAGGTCGCCGACTATCCGTTCACGACGCTGCATCCTAATCTGGGTGTCGTTCGCCTTGGCCCCGATCGTAGCTTCGTCATTGCCGATATTCCCGGTTTGATCGAAGGCGCGGCTGAAGGCATCGGTCTTGGCATTCAATTTTTGAAGCACCTGTCGCGCACCCACATTCTGTTGCATTTGGTGGATCTACTTCCGCCGGAGGGCGAGGCGGAGATTGCGCGACGCGTCGAAAACATCGTCGGCGAGTTGCGCAAATTTAGCCCGGCACTGGCCGAACGCGAACGTTGGTTGGTGTTTAATAAAATCGATTTAATAGATCCCGCCGAGCGTACGGCACGCATCGATGCGTTACGCGCCGAACTCGGTTGGCAAGGCAATATTTACGGCATCTCGGCAGTAACCGGCGAAGGCTGCCGCGAGTTGATGGAAGGTTTGATGCGCCGACTCGAAGAGCTCAGACGGGAACAAAGCGAATGTCACAACGAAACTCCTCCAGCCGAGACCTCCTAACGCGGGCTCGCCGCTGCGTCATCAAAATCGGCAGCGCGCTCGTTACCAACGCCGGGCAGGGACTCGATGGCGAAGCGATCGCCGGTTGGGCGGCGCAGATCGCGCAGCTGCGCGCGCAATCGATCGAGTGTGTCGTCGTCACTTCCGGCGCGGTTGCCGCCGGCATGCAACGCCTAGGGCGTACGCAGCGGCCGAACGCATTGCACGAATTGCAGGCGATGGCCGCCGTCGGCCAGATGGGGTTGGTGCAGGTATACGAGTCGGCATTCCAGCGTTTCGGTATCCATACCGCGCAAGTGCTGCTGACGCACAACGACCTCGCCGATCGCCAGCGCTATCTCAACGCGCGCAGCACGCTGCGGACCTTGCTCGATCATTCGGTGATTCCGGTAATCAACGAGAACGACACCGTCGCGACCGAAGAGATTCGTTTCAGCGACAACGATACGTTGGCGGCGTTGGTGACCAATTTGGTGGAAGCCGACCTGCTGCTGATTCTCACGGATCAATCTGGGCTGTACGAACGTGACCCACGGGTGCATACCGGTGCGCCATTGGTCGCAGAAGGCGCCGCCGGTGATCCGCGACTGCTCGAAATGGCCGGTGGTTCCGGCACATTTGGCCGCGGCGGCATGCGTACCAAATTACTCGCGGCGGAGAAGGCCGCGCGCTCGGGCGCGGCTACCGTAATCGCCGCCGGACGTGAACCGGAGATTTTGCAGCGCTTACTGAAGGGCGAGACAATCGGGACGTTATTGTTGCCGCCGCAGGGTAGGTTGGCGGCGCGTAAGCAGTGGTTGGCGGGCCCACTACAGGTGCGTGGTCGACTGATGCTCGATGCGGGTGCTGTCACCGCTATCCGTGCGGCCAGTAAAAGCTTGCTACCGGTTGGTATTATTAAAGTCGAAGGTAGTTTCGGCAGAGGCGAAATCGTTGCCTGTATTGATGCCGACGGACGCGAGATCGCGCGTGGCTTGGTGAATTACAGTGCTGAAGAGGCGCGGCGCATCATGGGCCAGCCGAGCGACCGCATCGAGCCGATCCTCGGCTACATCGACGAGCCTGAACTAATCGGTAGGGATAACTTAGTACTCAGTTAGCGGCGCGTAATGGCGCCGCTAACTGCAAATCGTCGGATTAACCGGCGATGGCGCGGACGCGATCGTTGAGGCGGCTCTTGTAGCGGCTGGCGGTGTTGCGGTGCAGAACGCCCTTGCCGGCGAGACGGTCGATAATCGAGCTCGCATCGCGGTAGGCGGCTTGTGCCACGGTCTTGTCCTTGGCTTCGACAGCCTTCAGGACTTTCTTAATTTGAGTGCGCATCAGCGAACGGCGAGCGGCGTTGTGCTCACGATTTTTTTCGGCCTGACGGGCGCGTTTCTTTGCTTGTACGGTGTTAGCCAAGGTGAAGTTCCAGGTACCTTTAGGAAGGCGCGCAATATGCGGATTTCGCCGGTTTTTGTCAACCCGCTGTGCGACTGCCGGCGCTATCACGTATCATCGCCCCCGCTTCTGATACCCCCAGGGACCCCGTTTTGACGCGCAAATTGCTGCAATCGACGGCGCTAACCGGCGCCATGACCCTTGTTTCCCGCATAACCGGCTTAATTCGCGATATGGCCATGGCGAGCCTCATGGGCGCCGGTGCGTCGGTGGCGGCCGACGCCTTTTATGTCGCTTTTCGCATTCCGAATTTCTTGCGCCGCATCTTCGGCGAGGGTGCCCTGTCGCAGGCATTCGTGCCGGTCTTCGCCGAATATCGCGCCCGTAAATCGCCGGAGGAAGCGCAGCGGCTAATCGATAACGTTACCGGTGTCCTGAGCGTGGCGCTGTTCGCCGTAACGCTGATTGGGGTGGTGGTCGCGCCCTTGTTGGTGTGGGTCTTAGCGCCGGGCTTTGCCGTGCAAGAGCCGCAGAAGTACCAGCTCACGGTTGCGATGTTGCGCGTCATGTTTCCTTATTTGTTTTTTATCTCGTTGGTTGCGCTGGCGGGTGGAATTCTCAATACGTTAGGTAAATTCGGCGTAGCCGCGTTTACGCCGGTGCTGCTCAATTTGGCGCTCATCGGTGCGGCACTGTGGTTAGCGCCGTATTTGGATCAACCGGCGATGGGCTTAGCCTGGGGCGTGTTCATTGCCGGTGTCGCGCAGCTACTGTTTCAGATTCCCTATTTGAGAAGAGTCGGCTTGTTACCGCGGCCACGGTTTCGATGGCGCGATGATGGTGTCTCGCGAGTCATGAAGCTCATGTTACCCGGCATCTTTGGCGTGTCGGTCGCGCAGATTAATCTGTTGGTAAACACGGTACTCGCCTCATTTTTGGTGACCGGCAGCGTGTCATGGCTTTATTACGCCGATCGCGTCATGGAGTTTCCGATCGGCGTCTTCGGTATCGCGCTTGGCACCGTGGTCTTGCCGCAATTGTCGCAAAAGCATGCCAGCGCCTCGGTCGATGATTTTTCGCACTTGCTCGACTGGGGATTGCGCTTGGCATTCATAATAAGTATCCCCGCATGCGCCGCTTTGATCGTCTTAGCCGGCCCCATCGTCATTACCCTGTTTCATCACGGGAAGTTCGACGCGAACGACGTAACGATGAGTGTGCAGGCATTGATCGCCTTTTTGGTCGGATTAGTGCCGTTCATTCTGATTCGAATTCTTGCCCCCGGTTTCTATGCGCGTCACGATACGGCCACGCCGGCCCGGGTTGGCGTTTATTCTCTTATTACTAATATTGTTTTGAGCTTGCTGTTTGTTTATCCGCTGGCGCATACCGGCTTAGCGTTGGCAACGTCGATCGCCGCGGTCGTTAACGCCGGTTTGCTCTATCGGATTCTTCGGCAACAGGGGGTATACCGCCCGCTGGTCGGCTGGTCGCGCTTCTTTGGTCGGGTAGGGGTGGCGACAGTGGCGATGGCGGGGGCATTGACTTGGGGAGTAGGCGGGCTTGAAGCATGGTTGAGTGCACCATCGCTGGAACGCGCCGCTCGCCTGGCATTCTGGATTCTCGTCGGCTCGGTGGTGTATGGTGCAGTACTCTTATTAAGTGGCATGCGCCCGGCTCATCTGAAACTTAAGACGTCCTAGCTAGTTACATGATCTACGCCGAAATCCATCAAATCACCACCTGCGACGACCCGCGTGTATTCACGCTGGCGGAGGCAGAGGGGTTGTTTCCGTTGGTACGCAAGATCACACAGGGGACGTATCACCAGCTCGAACCGGTACGGCGCGTGCTCGAAGCGATGGTACCGACCAATCCCACGATCAAGGAAATCGAGCGCCAGTACGAAGCGATCGTCAAGCGCTGGGTCGGTAAAATGGAACGCCTCGGGTTGGTGGTGAAGGGGCTGTGGTTGGTCGATTTCGATACCGGCGATGGTTACCTCTGTTGGAAGTTTCCCGAGCTGCGTATCGGCTACTATCACGGCTACCACGAAGGCTATTCCGGCCGCGTGCCGTTGCAGAAGGTTGTCGAAGAGCTCGACCCCGATTGGGCGCACGCATAGCTTCGCTGCTCGCCATTCCTCTTATTAGCTTTTAGAATCAATTCAATGGAGCTTATTCGCGGGCTGCACAATCTGCGACCGGACCACCGCGGCTGTGTCGTCACTATCGGTAACTTCGACGGTATTCATCTCGGCCATCAGGCCGTGATCACGCAGCTGCACGAGCGCGCGCAGGCACTGGCTGTGCCGTCGCTGATCATGTTCTTCGAGCCGCAGCCAGCGGAGTATTTTCGACCGCAGGCGATGCCGGCGCGATTGATGCGCTTGCGGGAGAAGCTGCTGACGTTACGCGAGCAGCCGATCGATCGGGTGCTGTGCGTGCGCTTCGACGATCGTGTCGCTGCGCTCGACGCCGAGGTGTTTATCGAGCAGATACTGCGCCGCGGTCTCGATGCACGTTATGTCGTCGTCGGCGATGACTTCCGTTTTGGTCACAAGCGCCGCGGCGATTTGGATATGCTGGTTCGAGCCGGACGGCAGCACGGGTTCGACGTCGCGGCGATGCCGACCTTCCGCATCGATGGTGAGCGGGTCAGCAGTACCCGCATTCGTGCGGCGCTGGCCGCCGGTGATTTGACCACGGCGGCGAAGTTGCTCGGACGTCCGTACCGCATGTGCGGCCGCGTGGCGCATGGTGACAAAATCGGCCGCCAGATCGGCGTGCCTACCGCCAACATCGCTTTGCATCGGCGGCACGCCGCCATCCAAGGCATCTTTGCGGTTAAGACCTCGGGATTGTCGGCCAAGCCGTTGGCCGGCGTTGCCTCTATCGGCACGCGGCCGACGGTGGGCGGTGTGAAGCCGTTGCTCGAAGTGCACTTGTTCGACTTCGATGGCGAGATTTACGGTCGCCACATCGCCGTCGATTTTCTGCATAAGCTGCGCGACGAGCGCCGCTTCGATTCTGTTGAGGAGATGCGCGCGCAGATCATGGATGACATTGAGCGCGCGCGCGATTATTTCGTCGTTCGCGGATGACCGCGACGAACCGAGCCTTTAGGTGAGTGCTACGTAATGACCACAAGCGATTATAAGAACACGCTCAATCTGCCGCGCACGGATTTTCCGATGAAGGCCAACCTCGCCAACCGCGAGCCAGAGTCTCTCAAGCGCTGGGAGTCGATCGGGCTATACGCCAAATTGCGCGCCACCGGCGCTGGTCGGCCGAAATACCTTCTGCACGACGGGCCGCCGTATGCGAACGGCGACATCCATATCGGTCATGCGCTGAACAAAATTCTGAAAGACATCATCATTAAGTCGAAGACGTTGAGCGGCTTCGACGCGCCGTACGTGCCCGGTTGGGATTGCCATGGCTTGCCGATCGAGCACGCGGTCGAAAAGAAAATCGGTAAGGCCGGCGTGCAAGTCGATGCCTCCAAGTTCCGCGCCGCTTGCCGCGAATACGCGGCGGCGCAGGTGGATCGTCAGCGTGACGATTTCATTCGCTTGGGTGTGTTCGGTGATTGGCGTAAACCTTATTTGACGATGGACTACCGGTTCGAGGCCGACATCATTCGCGCGCTCGGCCGCATCGTCGCCGGCGGTCATGTGTATCAAGGTTTCAAGCCGGTGCATTGGTGTATCGATTGCGGTTCGGCGTTGGCCGAGGCCGAGGTCGAATATCAGGAACGTACCTCTCCGGCGATCGACGTGCGCTTTACGGTCGTCGATGAAGCGGATTTCTCGTCGCGCGTCGATGGCGGCGGTAAAGGCGAAGGGCCGGTCAATGTCGTCATCTGGACGACGACCCCATGGACCCTGCCGGCGAATCAAGCAGTCGCGCTACACCCGACTCTCGATTACGTGCTGGTGCAGTATGTCGGTAACGTTGGTCACGAGCGCCTGCTAATTGCTGACGCCCTGCTTAAAGACGTCATGGGGCGTTACGGCATCGACGATTACCGTGTTGTTGGCCGCGCGCCGGGCGCCGCCTTTGAAGGCGTGAAGCTCAAACATCCGTTTTACGGGCGCGAAGTACCGATCGTGCTCGGTAATCATGTAACGACAGAGACCGGTACCGGTGCAGTGCATACGGCACCAGGCCATGGTCTCGAAGACTTTATCGTCGGTCGGCACTACGGTTTGGCGATTGACAATCCGGTCGGCGGCGACGGTAAATTTTTGCCGAGTACCGAGATCTTCGCCGGTGAGCACGTCTTCAAGGCGAACGACCATGTGATCGAAGTCCTTAAGACCAACGGCAAATTGGTACATGCGGCGGCGCTTAACCACAGCTATCCACACTGCTGGCGCCACAAGACGCCGATTATTTTCCGCGCCACGTCGCAGTGGTTTATCGGCATGGAAAAATTGCGCGACAATGCCATGCAGGCGATCCGCGATACGAAATGGATTCCGAATTGGGGCCAAGCGCGCATCGACAGCATGGTCGACGGGCGTCCGGATTGGTGTATCTCGCGCCAGCGTGCCTGGGGCGTGCCGATCGCACTGTTCGTGCATAAAGAAACCGGCAAGCTCCATCCCGATACCGCCAAGCTGATCGAAGCGGTGGCACAGCGCGTTGAACAGAAAGGTATCGACGCCTGGTTTGAGCTAACGGCAGACGATCTGCTCGGTGCCGATGCCGCGCAATATGAAAAGGTGAAGGACACGCTCGATGTTTGGTTCGATTCGGGCGTAACGCATGCTTGTGTGCTCGAGCAGCGAGACGGTCTGCAGTGGCCGGCGAATATGTATCTCGAAGGTTCGGATCAGCATCGCGGTTGGTTTCAATCGTCGCTGTTGACCTCGGTCGCCATGAAAGGCCGTGCGCCGTATCGTGAAGTGTTGACCCATGGCTTCACCGTCGACACTAAGGGCCGGAAAATTTCGAAGTCGCTCGGCAACGATATGGGCGGGCTGCAGAAGGTTATCAAGACGCTCGGCGCCGACATCATGCGTTTGTGGGTCGCTTCCACTGACTACCGTGGCGAGATGAGCATCTCGGAAGAGATCCTCGCGCGCATGGGCGATTCCTATCGGCGTATTCGTAATACCGCGCGCTACTTACTGGCAAACCTCGACGGTTTCGATCCGTCGCAAGCGTTGCCGCCCGAAGAATTACTGGCGCTCGATCGTTGGGTATTGCGGAAGGCGGCGCAGTTGCAGCGGGAAGTGATCGAGGCCTACGACTCTTATAACTTCCATCTGATCTATCAAAAGGTGCATCAGTTCTGCGTTATCGAGCTTGGCGGTTTTTATCTCGATGTGCGGAAGGACGGCATGTACACCATGCCGCGCACGTCACTAGGCCGGCGTTCGGCGCAGACGGCGATGTATCACATGCTCGAGGCGGTCGTACGCTGGCTCGCACCGATCCTGAGCTTCACGGCCGAAGAGATTTGGTCGTACTTGCCTGGGCAGCGCAGCGACTCTGTGTTCTTGGAACAGTGGTACAGCTTGCCGGCGCTGGATAGTTTAAGAAAAGACGAATTGACACTGGAGCAGTGGGAGTTGGTGCTGAATGTGCGGCAAGCGGTTAGCCGCGAGCTCGAGAAGTTGCGGGTCGCCGGCGATATCGGCTCGTCGTTGGATGCCGAAGTCGATCTCTATTGCAGCGATGTCGTGCTTAAGCAGTTGGGCAGTTTTGGCGATGACTTGCGCTTTATCTTTATCAGCTCGTATGCGCGACTGCATCCATTGGCCGAGCGTACGATGAGCAGCACGGCAACGGAACACCCCGATTTGTATATTAAGGTGACACCGTCGGGATATGCGAAGTGTGTGCGTTGTTGGCATCATCGGGAAGACGTTGGCTCCCACGCCGATCATCCATTGATTTGTGGGCGTTGCATTGAAAACGCATTCGGAGTGACCTAACTATGCGTCGCGTGGCGTTTCGTTTCCTCTGGATCTCGGCGGCTATTATCGTCTTTGATCAGCTCAGCAAATGGGTGGCACTGAAGTATTTGCTGCGTCATGCCGAAGTGGCGGTCGCACCGTTCCTGAATCTCACGCTCGTTTTCAACCGTGGTGCCGCCTTCGGTTTCTTGAACAGCGCCGAGGGTTGGCAGAATGTCTTTTTCGTGGTCATTGCACTCGTTGCGACCGCTATCATTTTTTATCTGCTAAACCGGCTGAGCGCCGCCGAGCGTAGCGTCGCTATCGGTTTGTCGCTGATCCTCGGCGGCGCCTTGGGTAATTTGATCGACCGATTCATACACGGCCATGTGATCGATTTCATCGACATTTACTATAAAACCTGGCATTGGCCGGCGTTTAACGTCGCTGACTCGGCGATTACCATCGGTGCCGCGTTGTTGATCCTTGATGCCTTCGGTATTGGCACACGCAAGCGCCACGCCGAATCCTAGGTTCGTAAACCGTCGTTTTCCTGCGTATTATGCCGCCCATGCAAGTTTATCTAGCCAGCCCCAGAGGTTTCTGTGCCGGTGTCGACCGCGCGATCGAGATCGTTGAGCGCGCGCTCGAGTTGTTCGGCGCGCCGATTTATGTGCGCCATGAAGTCGTGCACAACCGCTTCGTGGTCGACGATCTGCGCGCCAAGGGTGCTGTATTCGTCGATGAACTGGATCAGGTGCCGGACGGCGCCACAGTTATTTTTAGCGCGCACGGTGTATCCCGCGCCGTACAAGCGCAGGCGCGCAATCGCGGCCTGCGCGTGTTCGATGCTACCTGTCCGCTGGTGACTAAGGTTCACATGGAAGTCGTTCGGCACCGTAAACACGGCACCGAGCTCGTTCTCATCGGCCATGCCGGTCATCCGGAAGTCGAAGGCACGATGGGTCAAGTGAACGATGGAATTTATCTCATCCAAACAGTCGATGACGTCGCGAAGTTGCAGGTACGCGATCCGCAAAATCTCGGTTACGTTACCCAAACGACGCTGTCGGTCGACGACACCAAGAAAATCGTCGATGCGCTCCACGTTCGCTTCCCGGCGATTCAGGGGCCGAAGCGCGACGACATCTGTTATGCAACGCAAAATCGGCAGGATGCGGTTAAGCAACTCGCTGGCAACTGTGAAGTTTTTCTCGTCGTTGGTTCGCGCAACAGCTCCAACTCTAATCGACTGCGGGAAGTCGCCGAATCCTTGGGCGCACGCGCTTATATGATCGATGGCCCTGAAGATATACGGCGCGAGTGGTTAGAAGGTGCTTCTAGGATTGGTTTGACGGCGGGTGCGTCGGCGCCGGAGGTTTTAGTTCAGCAGGTCGTGGCCCGGCTGACGGAGTGGGGCGCGTCGGTGGTGTCCGGTGCCGATCAAGGCAATGAAGGAGTGGTGTTCCCGGTTCCCCGGGCGCTGCGCAGTTAGTCGATTAACCTTCCTTAATTCGCCCACTTGCTGCGATCATTGGCGTCGTTGTAATCGCCGTCGCAATTTTTATCGAAGAATTTGTCGCCTTTGGAAGTAATACCGAAGCAGCCGTCACTGGCCGGCTGGCGGCCGGTAACTCCGGTGCCGCTCGGATTGGCAATCGCGGTGAACCCGCAATTGATGGTCGAGCAGTTGCTGGCGATAGCTCCGCCGGATTGAACCACGCCCGTTATAAGACTGAGGAAGTAGTGATGATCGGGTGAAAGCTGCGTCATCCCCAATCCTAAGTTCGCGCAGTCTCGTGTGGCGGTCAATGAAGACGCATAACTATTACAGCGGGTAAAGAATTTCTCCTGTACGTCTGTTATTCGCAAAAGCGCTGTGTGTGCATCAGACCGGCGCCCTTGGGTCATGAACGTGGTGTAGCCTGGATAAGCAATACTGGCAAGAATGCCGATAATGACGACGACGATCATGAGCTCGATTAACGTAAAACCGCGCGCTCGCATTGCTCTTCTCCCGGCTCTAGTTATTAGTTGATCGGGACGATTTGGATTTCGGTGATATATAACTCGCCCGTCGCGCTATTCATCTGGGTGTTAAAACGAATACGCTTTTCGTGCTGGAGAATATCGACTGATGCAGGTTTACCGTCGGGAAGGTAAACGCGCAGTGTCGACGCAAGACGGTAGCGCCGGTCATTGATGGATATTTGTTCGTGTGCCGCATCGACGCTACGAACGGTGCCACTCATACTGAACCGGGACGCGCTGTGCGCGACAGTTTGTGCAGCATAAACGCCATTGCTGGACCCGCAGACCAACAGTAGTGCGACGATCATCGACAATCTGTTCATGATGGGTACCCTCCGCTAGCAACGATTCTGCTTATTGAAGCTGGCGCCAGGATTGACGGCCGCCCGATATTTTCCCGACGTAGTTCTTGACGGCGACCACCGCCCCTTTTGATCCAGCCAGAAGTTTTAAGTCTTTGCCTTTGGGGCTGTCACGCATGATGACCGGGTCGGGCAGGATGCCGTTGTCCGGATTAATACCGGCGACAGAACCACCCAGATATTCGTCATTGCTGTCGATAATGCCATTGTTGTCTAAATCAAAGACAGCTTTGGCCAGTTTGCCACCATTAGTGGGATTCAACTCCATCAACCAGCCGGTTCCACCGAAATTACAGGGTGTCGAATCGGGAATAAGAGTGGTGAAGATAATGCGTGGTGTTGCACCGCCTAGCAGTACCGGTTTTGAAACCGAGCGTTCGCCGGTCGCGAGTAAATCCAGCGTCCATCCCATGCAGTTGCCGCCGGAGTTGCAGGCGGTTCCGCTGCTGCCCCAGCCAGAGATGGTATTGTTGCTAACAACGCGAACCGTTTGGCCGGAGACCGTTTGCGTCGATAGCGTTTGTGTTCTTAATCGACTGGATGCTACCGCCCCTGTGGTAGCGGCGCTCGTGCTGTTATCGGGATCCCAAACGCCGTTGAAACTATTGTCGATCGGCGTGCCTGAGACGCTGCCGTCCGGCGGAGCGTTGGGGTTACTGTCGGTCGTCGCGATATAGCGACCCGTGCCAAAGTACGCCATGAAGCCTACTTCGCCGGTGGGATGAAGTCCGATTTCGGGACGCGCGGTGATAGGCAGACGATTACCAGCGCTATCCTGGGCGGTATACATCGGCGCAGGTTTCTGACTCGCGCCGTTTCCCGATTGATAGTACGAATCCCATTTCGTCGGATCGTTGTCCGTCAGGTCGATTTTCCAAAGGTTGCCCTTAAGGTCGCCGGCATAAACATAATCGGCAACGTAGTCCTCATCCTTATCGACGATCGCCGGTGTGGAAAGACCGTTGGCATATTTGGTTCCGGGATAAGCGGCGTCTGCGACCGGATCCGGCAACAGGATTTTTGCGATCTGTGCGCCGGTGACGGCATTGACGACGTAAAGATAAGCTCTTTCATTGATGCTGTTGTAACCGTTGCCGAAGACCGCGGCCCATACGGTAGTCGAGCTGCTGGTGCGAACTTTAGTGATAGTGGCTTCACCGTATGTGTAGCCCATATCGCCGGATGCACTATCGGTGAATTCCCATAACGAAATTCGAGATGCGTTATTTTCTGAAAATGCCAGTGTTAAGGTCGGCGAAACACCGCCGTCCGGATCGGTAATGTCGAGCGCGAAATAGCCTTTACCACCGCCGCCGACGCCGCCTATTAAAACGGTCCGCCAGCAACCCGTTGTACATTGTCCCGATACGTTGGTGAATATGCCGTAGGCATCGGCGGCCGTCGGTGAAGCATCGACGTAATACCGATGGCTATAAGTCGGGTTGGTTAAATGATGTACGCCGTTGTTGTAATTGGGATTGGCGGGGGTCGTAGTGTCGTTAAAAATGAACGACGGTACGTAAGCGATCTTTTCGTCGCCGGTATCGGCATCGAAGCCATGAAACATCCCATCGTTTGCGCCGACGTAGACCATCTCCCGACGGTCGCTGTAGTCATCCCGGAACGTCGAATGCGCCACGTCTTCGATGTTGGCGACAAAAACCGGTGAGCCGATATAAAGAGGAGCGGAATTGGCGATGTCGCCTAATTTGAATCCGCCGGTTCGAGTGCGGAAGCTCGGCGCCGTCCCTGCTCCTTCTTGAGCCGCGTTTCCGCGAAGGAATTCAAGTCGGTCGGTGCCGTAGGCGTCAGTCGTAGAAGTGGCCGGATTGCGATTGAGCACGGCTTGCATGTTGCTTGATAGGGCGTTGGCGCCACTGATAGTCCAGCGAAATGGGATGCCGGTACTGCTATTTCGCGTAATGATGGCGCGATTAGTCCAGGTCGCGCTGGCGAGGCGCGATTTTGCGCTCCAGGTTGGAGTGGAGTTGATAGTTCCAGTCGCATCGATTGCATACGACAATAAATCACCGCTCCAGGTATTGTTGATAAATAGGCCCTGATACAGGTGACTGTTTGTGTTAAGCGAGCGCGAATTGACGGCCACGGCGGCGGCGCTGGCGGTTTTTGCTTCGATATCCGTTAGCGCGCCGGATAGGGCGTTCGTCAGCTGACTGCTGTTGTCCGCCGTGTAGTACGTACCATGGCCATAGGCGGCCGCGTCTTCGAGCATTTGGTTAGCGGCAGCGAATCCAACCGTGTATGTCTCGATATTTTGTTTGGGATACGCGATAGAGTTCCAACTGATCCCCGCATTGTCGTTGCCGCTGGTCATTAAGTCCGTGTCGTAGCCGAACTTCGCGAAGTCATCGAGATATAGCGTGTAGCCTTCGTCCCAGTTGCTTCCGCTTTGGAAGCCGTCGGAATACTGCGGAAAAGTCGGATACTGAGCTGCCGTTGTTGTCGGCGCCTGTCCGTCCCAATCCGGAAGTGAATGACTTGTGTCGGCGGTGTCCGCTGGATCGTCGCTAGGAAAGTTGTCGTCGACCGTGGGGAGACCATCGGTAATGACAATAATGAAGTTCTTCTGGCAACGATACTGCAGTGGACTCGTGTATGTCAGGTTCGCGTGATAATAGCTCGACAGGCCGCGAAAGTAGCGCGTTAATTCGTAATACGCTTCTGCCAGCGGAGTATTGTTTTCAGAAGCGTATCCGCTAATCGCAGTCGTAATGGTCAATGCCGTACTGCCACAGCTCGCGCTCACGGTTGCGCCGTCGCCATAATCCAGGGATGAGTCGCCATAGAACCGCGATACACCGAAGCGGACACCGGGAGTGTTGGTGACCAGATTCGTCGCCACAGTGCGGGCGACGTTCATTCGATAATCGTTCGGAATAGTTCCGGTCGTCAGGTTGGTGCCGTCGGCATAAGTACTGAAGAGGTAATTTAAATAGTTGCCGTTAAAACGAGTGGCGCCGCCACCTACCGGGTCAGGTAGCACAAGACATTTAGTCGTAGTACCGTCCGTGCCTTGTTTCCCCGCGAGGCCGCTGGTTGTGCAGTCGGTAATGCTGGAATAGTGAATATTTCCATTAGTGGAGGTGAACCCCCAGCTCGTGTAAGTGGTTGTGTTGTTATACCCGCTTGCCCAAATAACGTTGTTCATACTGCCCGAGGTATCGATGAGCAGCATGACATTCGGTTCTACCGATGTGGTAACGAATAGCGGCGCTTGGGAAAGCGATAGCTGCGCGGCGACGCCGACGTGTGTGGTCGTTAATAGAGCGACCGCGGCTGCGCTTAACGCTGCGCGTTTGCAGAAGAGTGGTGCAACGGATCGGCGAAGTTGGTTGGGTAACGCGCGTAAATATCGACCCGATTCGCGGCGAATATTGGTGAGACCGTTCATGAATGCTCTCCCAAGTTTATTGTTACTCAACAATAAAAGTCGATGCGCTTATTAATATTCACGCGCGTAGGTGGACTGCACCATCACCTTGGCAGCATCGGTACCGCCGGTACCGCGGCCAGTGATTCGCAATACGGTTATGCCTTTGCCTTTGTAGTTCGCAGGCACGACGAGGCTGCCTCCAACTTCCGGTACTTCTCCGAGATCTTCGATGATGTACTTCGGCTGAGTAGAAACTTTGGTAAGTCCGCTACCGCAAGAGGCGCTGACAGTGGGGCTGCACGGATACTTAGCCGTATCTGAAGAAGCGGAGGACCAACTGACGGTATCCCATCTCGGCGATGTTGTCGCCGAGACGCTATACAGGCCATTTGAATTAGTAAAGGGAGGCTTATTGAGCTGGTCCCTGGCCCATGACTCGCCGCTGACTAATGCCGTTTCAGCGGCCTGGAATGCAAGATTGCGGTCCTTCATGTTCCCCGCCATTTTTTCTTCCAGCGTGGTAGTGCTCATGGCGGTAAGACCCATGATGGTGAGGAGGGTGAGAAGCACTAGCGCCATGACTAGTACGTAGCCGCGCTGACGATTCTTCGGATTTTTTAAGTGCATGGTGACTTCACTCAATTTCGGAGTTGTATGGTTGAACTGAAATATTGGCGTCGATACCTGTCGTTCGGCGGGTCGATGACCGTACCGTCGAGCGTGTACGTTTTTGTATCGATATCCGCATCTGCCGGCGAAAGTGTGCGGGCGACTAGGCCAAGTCGCGCGCTGACTACTTTGTCCCATGCGCCGACACTGGCGTTGCTGGCCGTTAAATAAACATTCGGTACGTTGTCTGCAGTGGCGTCAGTGTCTACGCCGAAGGTAAACCGCATCTCCTCGATGCCTTCGACCAGCTCTAGGGATTGCAAAGCACCCGCTATTAGTTCTTTGCGATACAGTGTCGGTTGGCTATTTATAGGGTTAGTTTTTATGTAATAAACGTGTGTTACGAGCTTCATGAGCTCGGCATTGTTGCCGTAGCGGTGGCTTAGTTTGTTTTGCGAGTTTCCGGTTGTATGAGCAACGGTGATAACCGACGCGCAAGTACCGCCACAGCCGTCTTGATGAGTTTTGAATACATCTCCATTTTTGCAGTCTGTTACGATCAGAATGTCTCCCGCTTTGATGTCGGGAGCGAGCGTTGCAGTGCCTTTAATTTTCACGTTTGCGTTATCGGGAACATTGTTACCGGTTAAATTTGCTCCCCCTTGCGAGGCATACTGCACCATGATCACGTCCGTACCGGCCTTAACGTCTACGGTTGGGAACAAATCGGACGGTAGATTTGGGGACCAGTCGCTCGCCGATGTGCCCGCACCGGTGTAGCGATACGACGTAATTCCTGCAGTATTAAAGCTTGAATATTGGGAAGGGGGGTTGACGAGATTACAGATCGTCCCGCTTGGGCACGTTTGACTGACCGGGGTGCTAAGGGTGAGTGAGCTGCTACAGCCCATATAGCCCGCCATTCGAAGGTCGCGCGACAAGAATTCCATGGCGAAGCGACCGGCTTCTTGAGTGCGAGCCAAACCCTCTTCGAGGGTATAGGTGGAATGGCTCGATGAAAAAATTTTCGATACAGCTGCCAAAATGATAAGGCCGATCGTTAGGGCGACCATCAATTCGACAATCGTGTAACCGAAAGATGTTCGCCGAGGTTGCATATGTAGCAGGCGAAACCGGTGGTTTGATGGTTTTTTTGTGTCAGCTGAAATCATAGGTCTGCCTCTACGTCGAGCTGCATGTCTTCTTCGTTTTCTCTCCACTTAATCGTCACGACACTGCGTGCGCCGCTGATATTGACGGCCCCGGTGCCACTCACCAGTAGCGCTGTAATATTGTTTTTCCAGGAGGCAACGTCGTAATCAGCAAGCTGATTGGGAGCGCAGAGCGAAGCGGTACTCACGCATTGCCCGCCAGATACTGACGGCATAGCGTTCGCCGCAACATTGTTGTAATACCCCGCCGTTTTGCCTAGGGAATTAGCTCGAATCCGGTCGATGATGTCGTAAGCCAGCACGGCTGCTTGTGTACGCTGATAGGACTGCTGATTGAACTTGAGCCCCATCGTTTGGAGAGCTGCAAGACCCAGCAATCCAATGGAGAGAACTAAAAGCGCAACCAGAATTTCAAGCAAGCTGTAGCCTTGATGGCGTTTTTCGTTTTGTTGGGTTGTTTGGTTCATGTTTTGCGCCTTAACATGCATTGGGAGCAGCTGATAACGTCGAGCTCTGACCCATATCGCCGACGCTAACTTGCTTACCTCTAGCGGGCACGTTGTTGTAGCAAAATACGTAAAATGCCTTCCCGATCCGGTTGCCAGCGCCATCTAGAGCAAGAGCGCCGGAGCCGCTAAAAACGATTAGTGTTCCAGTACTCGTTATTGTGCTATTCGTGTAGATCGCCTGGCGGCCACGTAAAACGGTATCGCCGCTGTCCCAGGCGTTGTTGCCATTGACGTCGAAGAAAACGATTCGACCTGCATTCCATGCACCCGTACAACCGCTGGTAGCATTTCCGGAACAAACACCTACCGTGGTTCCGCGCTTAACTGCTTCACTGCGGGCGAAGTTAAGGTCTGCCAAGAAATCATTGACCTGTCCGCTGAGTCGGTGGCTCGCTACGATTTGCGACATGCCGGGAGCGGAAAGGCCGATCAAGACGGCAGCGATGACGAGCGTTACCATGAGCTCAATCAGTGTAAAACCTGCAGATTCAGACTGATTTAAGACAGACGGTATATTTTTACCGATATTAGGTAACTGATACGTTGAGTTAAGGAAGACAAACGGTTCATTAATACCGACAAAAGGATCAGTAGGGGTCCAGACTGAAATCGAAGTCGGATACATAGATGAATGTCCCTTGAGCTCAAGCCGTATTTTGCGGGTGGAAATTAGTACCCTTGGCGTTTTCTTTGTTAAGTCTACTGCGGTCGTAAGGCTCCGCAATTGCCGCAAAACGTCAGTGGGTAAAGCGACCGGCCGCTGATCGGTCGATTAGATACGCTGGCAGCTATGGAGGAGAACGCCGAGCTGCAAATTGGGTTCGACCCAAGCCGATGTCTAAATTTATACTTTAATAAATGGCGCTCAGTTTCCCCTCAACTGAATCGGATGTGGCGACGCTTTTGCGGACGCATGGTATTAGTCCAACCGCACAACGCATATTGATTGCGCGTGTCATTTTTTCTCATGGCACCCACCTTTCAGCGGAAGAGGTATTCAGTAAAGTTAATGCTAGTAACCAGAAAGTGTCGAAAGCGACGGTATACAACACGCTGGGCTTATTGGCGTCGAGAGGAGTTGTCCGAGAAGTCATTGCTGACCCAAAACGCGTTTTTTACGACCCCAATACCCTTCCGCATTACCATTTTTATGACGAGGCGACCGGGCGGCTGACGGATATCGATGCGACCCAGGTCAAGGTTACCGGGCTACCGTCGCTACCCGAAAACACGGAATTGCAGGGCGTAGATGTGATTATTCGATTGCGTCGCCAGGACAGCTAATCATCGATTTTATAGTTGGTTGGCGGCCCCGTTAGGCTTATACTTGCGCGCTCATTTTTCCTGGGCCGGTGTAGCTCAGTTGGTAGAGCAACTGATTCGTAATCAGTAGGTCATCGGTTCGACTCCGGTCACCGGCACCAATTAAATCAATAGCTTAATAGCGTTTTCGGTTTGTTTGTGAATATTCTGCGGATACTCCGGCTTCGTAGTCGCATCTAGCTCAGATGCCGCTTTGCAAATTTCCTCAAGCGGCCGCTTCTTGTTCCGCTGCCTCAGCTTTACGTCGCGTTCATCGTTAGTCCTTGTTCAGCCGATACGGCAACAACGCTTCAGCTGTCACGCAAGAGCGTTTCCGAGAGCAACGTTGAGAAGAATGGCGCCCAGCTCATACGCTATGAGCTACTTGCTGGATCAATGCTGGTGCCGATGCCGGTGATGAATATCGGGATAATGCGGATGCTTGTGCACGATCGGCTCATGCCGGTGTAAATGAACGTGCGGCTCAGAGTCGTTCCAAGGGAAGTCGTGCTGGTGTTGATGATGCTCATCGTGCACGTGACGATGGGCGTGTGTGAGTGTTTCGTGTTGATGCGCATGCTCATGGCGTTCCGTTAGATGCAGCCACACGCCAGCGCCCATGAACGCTGTGGCGATCCAAAACAACGGACCCGGCGTTTCTTGCAGCAACAACAACGATAACGCCGCGCCGAAGAACGGTGCGACGGAAAAGTAGGCGCCGGTGCGGGCGCTGCCGAGATGACGCAACGCGAGCACGAATAACACCAGGCTCATACCGTAGCCGAGCATACCGACGACACCGACGGCGAGCACCGTGTTGACATTCGGTAACGTAGCGCCGACGCCGAGCGCGATACCTGTGTTCGTCAGTCCCGCGATTAGACCCTTCAACCCGGCAATCTGCACCGGATCGCCGGCGGCGATCTTGCGCGTGAGATTGTTGTCAATCGCCCAGCAAAGACAGGCGCCGGCGATGAACAACGTCCCGAGTGACGTCTCCCAGCGTGCGTCACTCGGCCATGACAACACCACCCCTCCGGCGACGATCAATGCCATGCCTAACGCGATACGGCGATCGAAGTTCTCCTTGAACACGAACCACGCGAGCAGCGCGGTGAAGACACCTTCGACGTTAAGCAGCAGCGATGCACCTGCCGCCGTTGCTTGCATTAAACCCATCATGAGCAATACCGGGCCGACAACGCCACCCGAGAGTATCGCGCCTGCGAGCCAAGGAAGATCGCGGCGCGTGAGCGCGGCGTCGTGTGCGCCGTGGTCAACGCGCGCGCGGCTTAATAACCACCAGGCGAGCAATCCCAGCCCCGAACCGAGATAGAGCAAGCCGGCGAGCAATAGCGGCGACACAACCGTGCCGCCCAACAGCTTGGCGAGTGGAACGCTCGCTCCAAACAGCACTGCGGCGAGCAGCGCGCTCGAAACACCCGGCTTGAGAAAAATTTTCGTCATCGATAAGAGATCGCGCAATCGTGTTTTGATAGTGTTGCACAACACCAAGGTCGGCACCCACAGCAGCCTTTTAACGCGGCCCAACCCCATAACGGAAGTCATCGAACGCGGTCACGCTGTCGGCTTTAGTCCACACGCCGACGGCACCGGGGCCGGTGATATGGTCGTCCTGCCGCTCGATGTATTTCTTGCCGTTCAAGAAAACGCGGATCGTCGTTCCCGCGAACTCGACGCCTAACGTATGCCATTGGTTCGGCGCCACCGGCGCGTCGACGTAGGCGATCGTCTTGCGAGTACCGTTCTCGGTGTAATAGAGCGAGACGTTATTCTCCAGTGCATTCGCGCGGGCGACGTAGTAGTTGTTGGCGTCCTTCCAACGCCATACCAGCCCGCCTGCTTGATCTTCCCGTCCGGCGATGGATTTGAACTTTACCTCCGCGAAACCGTTCTCGAGGGAAGCGCCTTGTTTCACACACCAGGGAAATGTGCCGCTGCCCGACTGCTTCAACACGTTGGGCAGACTGGGTGCGGTCGCATCGGTTTCTACCGACCATTTCGGCGTCCCGTGTCCGGTAACACCTGCCGTCCAGTCCGCCGGCGGCGAACCCGGCTTGTCACGGTCGAATGAACCGGCGTCGGCCAATACCGGCACCGACACAAACCACAGCAGCAACGCAAAAATCCTAACCATTAGCCCTCTCCAGGATTGGCAACTCGATGTGTCGGCAGAGATAGCGATACGCAGGTGCCGTGTCCCACGTCGCTGGTAAACGCCAGACGCCCGTGATGAAGCCGCACGATTTCATTCACGATGCTCAAGCCAAGGCCGGCGCCGCCACGCTCGCGCGAACGGTCGACCTCGACGCGGAAAAAGCGTTCCGTCAACCGCGGCAACAATTCGGGCGCGATCCCTTTGCCTTGATCGACGACAGTAATTTCAATCCATTGCTCTGTGCGCTTCGCGGTGAGATGGATCTCGCCACCCGGCGGCGAGTACTTGATGGCGTTGTCGATGATATTCAGGAACACTCGAATCAGTTGGTCGACGCTTCCTTGCATCGACAACCCGGCAGGCACTGCGACGTCAATGCTGACGGTGGACGCCTGCGCCATCGGCGACATCTGCGCAACGACGCTCGGCAGCAACTCGCTGAGATCGATTTCTTCCACGGCCGAGCGATTGTTCGCTTGATCCATGCGCGCCAACATCAACAGGTCGTTGCTGAGTCGGATGAGACGATCCGCTTCACGTTCGACTTGTTGAAGGACTACTTGATACTCCTCAATACCGCGCGACCGGCTGAGCGCCACACCAATCTGGCCCTTGATGGCGGCGAGCGGCGTTCGTAGCTCATGGCTGGCATCGGCGGTGAAGCGGCGTTCGTTCTCGAACGCTTGTTGAATGCGGTCGAGCATGCGATCGACGGTCGCCGCCAGACGGCCGATCTCGTCGGGCACACCGCGGTAGTCGATACGACGGCTGAAATCTTGCGCGCTGATTTCATCGGCGGTCCGGCGGATGCGATCGACCGGCCGCAGTGCGCGATCGGCCAGAAAAATGCCGCCGATGCCGACGAACACCAGCAGCACCGGCACCGCAATCAACATGCTCAACATCAATCCTGACAGCGCCTCTTGGATGGGCGTCAATGCTTTGGCCGCCTGCGCCCAACCGCGCAAATTTCCGCTGCCGTCGGCGATTCGCTGGGTATAGGTGCGCCACGGTTGCCCTTGGTAGGTGCCGCCGTTGACGTCGGCCGTAACGAAACCGGGCTCGATACGTGCCGGCCATGGCAAACCGTTTTGCCGGCCGAAGCCGGCGATGTTCGTACCATCGGGCCGCAGCAGTCGAATGCTGAAACCGGCCTGAGTTATATGACGTGCGGCATGGCGGTACTCTTCGCTGTCGACAAAATCGGGTTCGGCTTTGTTGTCGGCAACGTAGCTCAGCGCCTGGGCAACGGCGACCTTCAGACCTTCATCGGTGGATTGCAACAGCGTTCGCTGCAGCTGGAAATACAAATACACGCCGAACAACGACAGCACGATCAACAGCAACGCTAAGTACCACAGCGTCAGCCGTACGCGAAACGAACGCCAGCCGCCGTCAAACATCGCTGGCATCTCCCAACAGGCGATAACCAACGCCGCGCACGGTTTGAATCAGCGCAGTTTGCCCGGGCTTGTTGATCTTGCGCCGAAGGTAACCGACATAGACCTCGATCACATTGAGGTCGCCGAAGAAATCGCTGTTCCAAACCCGCTCAACGATCTGCGTACGGGTCAGGACATGGCGCGGGTTGCGCATCAAATATTCGAGTAAGGAGAATTCGCGCGGACTCAGCGCAATCGTTTTACCGGCGCGCGACACTTTGCGCTGCGCCAGATCCATCGTCATGTCGGCAACGCGCAATTCAGTACCGACTTGCAGCGGCGGACGCCGCAGCAACGCACGGACTCGCGCCAGCAGTTCGCTGAAGGCGAACGGCTTGACCAGATAGTCGTCGGCCCCGCCGTCCAAGCCGGCGATGCGATCGTCGATCGTATCCTTGGCGGTCAGCAACAGAACCGGTACGCGATTGCCGTCGGTGCGCAGTTGCTTTAGCAACGATAAGCCGTCGCGCTTTGGCAGCAGGATGTCGAGGATGATGGCGTCGTACGGGCCACCACTGGCGTGGTGCAGCCCTTGCTCGCCGTCGACGGCGACATCAACCGCATAACCGGCCTCGGCCAAGCCGTCGCGCATGAAATTCGCAATGCCGGGCTCATCCTCCACGACCAGGACGCGCATCGTTGTGTTTCCTAAATTAATTCGCCAGCAGAGATCCGATGGCTCGCCACTACACCGTGGCGAGCCATCGGAGAACGAGTGCAATTTATCCTTAATATGTGCAACCGCAAACACTGTATCGGGTGTTGTGGCCCATCAGTAGGCCAATGGGTTCCCGGCAAGATCGATCCACGATTCCACGGTTTTGCCTGCCTGCAGGGCTAACAATTTGAACGCCGGTTTGCCGTTTTGGATGGCTGGGGTGATCGAGTAGATCATTCCTTGCTGTTGCGCGGCGGCCTTTTTCACCAGCTCGGCCAAGCTCAGTTGGGTTTGCTGCATGACCGTCAAATGCATGGCCGAGCGAGCAATATGAGGTTTGTCGCCGAAGACTTCTTTTTCCGGCGACCAGCTGGTTTTGGTGGCATCGCCGTCCAATTCAACTAATTCGTTTTGCTCCGCAGCAACCGCACGACCTTGCTTCGCGGTGTACACGCTTAAGTGCAAATCCTTGCCCGACATTTCGAGCTTCGCCGAGATCGGCAAACCGGCTAACTGCTCGGCACGATTGATGCCGTCCACGAGACTGATTTTGGCGTCGGGCAACCGTGCTGGAAGCGCGCTCTGATCACCGCCGGCATAGGCGAATGACGCCGACAGTCCGGTTGCACACAATAAGAGTACCATCGCCAGGGTCGTGTTTGATTTAGAGAATACGGGGTTTGCGGACTTCATTAACTATCTCCTTGTGGAAAGATGTTTAGGAAGTCGCAGTATGGGAAATCAATCTGAGAAGTCGCTGAGAAGAAAATAAGAGTTTTCTCAGGTACGGCTACGCCTATGCATAGCCGCGTTATTGGTTAAGGTTCTGATACCTGAGACTAAGGGTTAGAAAGATGGATTTTTTTGAGCATTGAGCGATTTCCGGCGAATTCGCTAAACCACCGCGTGAATCGGCTTGACCTTGCCCTTAGGGCAACCGGTAGAGTGTGGCCATGGATTTTCAACAACCCTCGCGTCTCCTTTCCATTGGAGAATTCGCCGCGGCGACGCAGCTGTCGCCCAAAGCGTTGCGGCTGTACGACGAGCAAGGACTGCTGCGGCCGGCGGCGGTGGAGACGAGCAACGGCTATCGCTACTACCGCGACGATCAAATTGCGCTCGGGCGTTTGATTCGCACGCTGCGCGATATGGAGCTGCCGCTCGCGGACGTGGCGGCCGTTGTCGCCGACTCGGCGCGTGCCGAAGCGCTGTTGTATCGCTTCGCGCAGGAAGGCGAACAGCGGTTCGCGCGACAGAAGCGTGCGTTACAAGCAGCGCTGACATTGCTGCGCAATAACGCACCAACCGAGGGGCCGGCGATTAGCGAGCGCAAACGTTCAGCGACGATGGTGGCGGTGTGGCCGTTTCTGGGAGAGCGGCGCGCATTGCTTGAACGTTTTCGCGGAGAGCTAACTGCGGGTTACGCGGTGTTGGCTCAGGCCGGTGTGGCGCCCGCGGGCGAACCGTTTTGTGTGCTGATTGATCCCATATCGGACGACGAAGGTCGGCTCGAAGCAGCCATTCCTATTATGACGCCGGTGACCATGCCAAACGGTATCGCCACGCGGCAGTTGCCGGCGCGCGATGCCGCGTTTATCGGCGTTCAGTTCACCGACGCGGCCACGCTCGATCTCACCGCGTCGCTCGATACGTTGTTCGACTGGTTTGACCGTCGCGGTTACCGGGCGGTTGAGCCGCCGGCCGTCTCATTCATCACCAATGACCATGGTTCGCGGGCCGAGATTACTTGGGCCTACGAGCCGGTGTTGGTGTCATCCCATTTACCGAGGTGATTATGTCGACGTCGATTTCCTCCGATCATTTGTATGCGCAGCTCGGTCTGCCGGCGTCGTCGGTCATTGTCGACGTGCGCCGCGAAGACGATTACGCCGCGCGGCCGCGCCTGTTGCCCAGCGCGCGCCGTGGCGATCCCGAGCACATCGCTCAGTGGTCGAAGGCGCTGCCGCGTACGCGGCCGGTGGTGGTTTATTGCGCGCACGGACGGAGCGTCAGTCAGTCCGCCGCCAAGGCACTGACGGCGCTCGGCTACGAGGCATCGTATCTCGATGGCGGAATCGAAAGCTGGACGACGGCCCAGCACGCGACGGTGAGAGCGCGCGCCGAATTCAACGCTCCCGGCGGTTCGCGTTGGGTAACGCGCGCGCGGCCGAAGATCGACCGGCTCGCGTGCCCGTGGCTTGTGCGCCGTTTCATCGATCCCGATGCGTTGTTCTTTTACACGCCGGCGCACCGCGTGCGCACCGAAGCAGAAGCGTTGGGCGCGCAACCGTACGACATTGCCGACGTGATGTTCTCGCACCGCGGACCGCGCTGTAGCTTCGATGCGTTCCTCGATGAGTTCGATCTCCACGACCCGGTGCTCGACGCCGTCGCCGACATCGTGCGCGCGGCCGATACTGCCACGCTTGAAAAATCGCCACAGGCGCCGGGCCTGCTCGCGATCTCGCTCGGGCTGTCGGCGAATATTTCCGACGATGGGCTTCTATTAGAACAAGCGATACCGATCTATGACGCGCTTTACGCTTGGTGCAAAACCGCAAAGGACGAGACCCACGCATGGCCGCAGAAGAAATACTGACCCAACCTGCCGCGACCGCACCGAGCCCGGTCAGCTTCGCCGACGCGTTCCGTTATTGGCTGAAGCTCGGTTTCATCAGCTTCGGCGGCCCAACCGGGCAGATCGCGATCATGCATCAGGAGCTGGTCGAGCGCCGACGCTGGATCTCCGAGCATCGGTTCCTGCATGCGCTCAATTACTGCATGCTGCTGACGGGACCGGAGGCGCAGCAACTCGCCACTTACATCGGTTGGCTGATGCACGGCGCCTGGGGCGGGATCGTGGCCGGCGCATTGTTCGTGTTGCCGTCGCTCTTCATTCTGGCGGCGCTCACGTGGATTTATCTTGTCTTCGGCAATGTGCCGGCGGTGGTGGGAATTCTGTACGGCATCAAGCCGGCGGTCACGGCGATCGTTATGTTCGCCGCCTATCGCATCGGCTCGCGCGCGCTCAAGAGCGGCGTGCTTTGGGGTATTGCCGCGGCGGCGTTCGCGGCGATCTTCGCGTTCAACGTGCCGTTTCCCTACATCGTGCTCGGCGCTGGCCTCATCGGTTACGTCGGCGGTCGCGTGGTGCCGGCGAAGTTTCGCACCGGCGGGCATCACGGCGATGCCCACAAAAGTCTTGGGCCGTCGATCATCGACGATGACACGCCGCCGCCAGCGCACGCGCGCTTCGCGTGGTCGCGCCTCGTTGGTTACAGCGCCGTTGGGTTAGCGCTCTGGGCCGCGGTAGAAGGTACGCTCTACGCGCTTTTCGGTTGGTACGGCACGTTGACGCAAATCGGTTGGTTCTTTACCAAGGCAGCACTCCTTACCTTCGGCGGTGCTTACGCGGTGTTGCCCTACGTCTATCAAGGTGCGGTCGACCACTACCAATGGCTCAACGCCTCGCAGATGATTGATGGCCTCGCACTCGGGGAAACAACGCCGGGCCCGCTGATTATGATCGTCGCGTTCGTCGGTTTTGTCGGTGCCTGGACCAAGGAAATCTTTGGCCCAAACGCGCTCGCACTAGCCGGCATTGCCGGCGCGACGGTGGCGACGTTCTTCACGTTCCTGCCGTCGTTCGTGTTTATCCTCGTTGGCGGGCCGATGGTGGAAGCCACGCGCGGCGACCTCAAGTTCACTGCGCCGCTCACTGGCATCACCGCTGCCGTGGTTGGAGTGATCCTGAACCTCGCGATGTTCTTCGCCTACCACGTGCTTTGGCCACAAGGGTTTCGCGGTACGTTTGAGTGGTTCTCTGTGTTGATCGGGATCGCGGCGTTTGTTGCGTTGTGGCGTTTTAAGATCGGGATCATTCCGGTCGTTCTCGCCTGCGGGGTGGGCGGGTTGATCTACACGTTCCTCGTGTAGAACGAAATTATTTAATCCGCTTCGGCCTCGATTTTTCCCGGCCGCTCATTGCTTGAGACGTTGGCTCGCCAGGCCGAAGACTGACGGAGAATCAGTCGCCTATATCATCATCGGCGGTGGTGGCTTTGGCGGGACGGGAGCCCGGGTAGAGCTGTGTTGAGTCGTAGCGGAAGCCCTTCCGGTATGCTATATGCATACAGCATATGAAGCGCTCCAGCCCTGAAAATACAGCCGTTATGAAGCGAGCCACCAGTCGGCAGTGGGTTCTAAAACCTCAGGACCTCGCCGTAGCGATGAAACTCGTTACCCTCGGAAATCGGTGGTTGCCTTACGCCGAATTGGGTCAAGCGATGCGACTGTCTCGTTTCGAGGCTCACGCAGCAGTGCAGCGACTTGCCGCTGCGGGTTTAGTTGCCGAATTTGATGGGTCGCCGCGCCCGATTATGGCCGCGTTACGGTCGTTCATACTTTTCGGAGCGAGATACGCCTTCCCACCCGTTCGCGGCGGTCAGACCATCGGTTTTCCTACCGCGCACGGGGCTGCACCCTTGAAGCAAATGATGGTTGCAGGTTCTGAACCTGTTCCGGTGTGGCCTCACCCGAAAGGAACTGTTCGGGGCCAAGCCTTGTTACCGCTTTTTGAAAAGCTTCCGCTGGCAGCGATGGACGACCCCCCTTTCTACGGGTTGCTTGTATTGTTCGATGCGTTACGCGCCGGACACGCTCGGGAAAGGGAGTTAGCGGCGAAATTGCTGGAAGAGCGTCTGAAATGAAAGAGGTCGGCTCCAAAGACGACCCGAACCTGGGGATTTTGGTGTTGGTGGCGGACGCACTGGGTGATCTGCGCGATTCGTTAGTGTTTGTCGGGGGCTGTGCAACCGGCTTACTACTTACCACGGCGCGCGCCGAACTGATTCGAGCAACTCAGGATGTCGATGTCGTCGCGCAGGTGGCTACGCTCGTGCAGTACCATAAGCTGGAAGCGTCTCAAACAACTGGCTGAATTGAATCGCGCATGAGCACTAACTGCAGGTGGTAAAGATTGCCAAAAAGCAGACTATTTTTTTGAAAGTGAAAGAGAAGTCGATATTTTCGACAGAAAATTCGTAATCAGTAGGTCATCGGTTCGATTCCGGTCACCGGCACCAAAATCCAATGTGGGTCAAATGCCGATCACGGTCCCGTGTGATCGCATCGGCACTTTCCCGCCGCCAGATATTGTATGCTGTTCCTCTCGCACTATTATAAATATTCGGTCGCCTGTTCGTACTGACGGAGCATGTTGTCTTAATCAGTCGCCTATTGGTTGGCGCCGCCGTTAATATTCAAACAGACAACATGCCGCCCTTTTCCTCCTGCTTTTGCTGCATACATCGTGTTGTCAGCATGTCGTATTAGCGTTTCCGGATCGTTTCCGCATTCTGGATAGGTCGCAATTCCAACGCTCATCGATAAATGATCTTTGGTATAGAGGCGCACCGATTCGCGAATGTGTTCGGCGAGATGTTGGATCTTTTCATTTTTCAGATCGTGCAACAGCACGACGAACTCATCTCCGCCTACTCTTGCGGCGACATCTGACTGGCGTATCGATTGTCGCATTGCGCTGGCGACTTCACGCAGGGCGTTATCGCCCGCTTCATGTCCCTTACCATCATTGATTTTTTTAAAGTTGTCGAGGTCGATGAACATCACTAAAAACCGTCTTTTATGTCGTTCCGACATTGCGATTGTTTCGCGAAGCCTTTCGTACAAAAACGGCCTATTAGGTAGCCCAGTTAGCGGATCATGGGTCGCCAGTTCACGTAGTCGTTGATTTGCATCGTTCATGCGTTGATAGAAACGTCTTGCAAAAATGGGGAGAGCGACGATTCCGAGCCATAGGCCAACGCTAAGTGGTTCCAGTGATCGCCAGTAGTCGCTGAGAAACACGACGCATCCAAAGCCGGTTGCTGAACAGAATGTTGAAAAGAGGAGGTAACGAAGACTTCCATAACGCGCGCCGTTACCGATATCTACCCATAGGTACACGATATAAATGGGGCTTATCCAACCGCCGTACAGGAGTAAGACCCCAGTGACCATCGCCCGGTCGCCCAGTGTGTGGCATACGCGACGAATGAGCGACCTCGTCGGCGACAAATAAATCCAAACGAATATCGCGATTGCGAACCCGATATAACTAGAGAGGATGGTAAGAAATAACGTCGGTACCGTCGTGCGGTAATGCAGCGCAACAGCAATACCGTAGATAAGAACGAAAGCGGTAAAGAGAACACGAATTACGTTCTGTTCGACTTCGGTATCGGGACATAAACGGAAGCGATCGAACAGCCGCTGCCATTGGTTGACGGGTATGACAGTGGTTTGTGAACCGTCGGCGCGTCGATTTTTTGATGGGTATACTTCGGGCGCCATCTCGTTCGTCTTTTTACGATGATATTTATCGCAAATACGTTGCCACCCGCGTGGTGGGTTGGGAGTTTGCGGATCGCCAGAACGTCGATTCCGAATTTGTTCTTCTGTCGCCATGTGCATCGTCCCTATCGCACTATCGTGCGTATTCTGAAGATTGTTTTTCCGATTGGATGAAAAGAGTAAAAGATGCCGCTGTTAAAAGGAGCGGCGTAATCGGCGCGTGTAAATTATTACTCTTCCGATAAGCTTAACTTCCTTAAGTTTGCGCTCCTCCATTATTTCTTCACCGTCCGGATCTTCCTGGGTTAAGCGAACGCGTGCATGCTCCAAGAATTGGACCCGTCGGATAACGTAATTTCCTTCATCATTTAATACAAAGATGCCGGCGCGATTCGCATGTTCTCGGCGGCAATCGCATAATAGCCAGTCGCCCGCTCGTACTGATCGAAACAACTCGTCTGATCGCACGATAAATATTGCCAGTTGCTCAATATCGAGTTTCCATTCGAGCAGTAAGTTACGCCGGAAGGATAGGGTGGCTGCTCGTAATGCAATGGCTCGACCTTCAGTGGTAAACGATTGATCGTCGACCGCATCCAGATCATATGTCGGTATCCGCGGATACTCTCCCGCATCGGAAGACGGCTTTTGGTACTCCTCAACCCATGCACTTAACTCGCAGAGAGCGAGCTTACTGATCCCGGGAGCGGAAGTAACAACGCCATCGTTATATGCCAGACAGAACTCGACTAATCCGTTTGCCGCGGTAATTCCTCTACTACGACAGTAACGCGAGAAAGTATCGACGACGAGATGGCGCGACTCTGTAGGAATCGGTCGCATGGGCCCCGTTCCGGCGGCTAACCATTCGATGTTTAAGCCGGCAACATTGGCGAGCGCAATAAGGGCGGGTCGGGTCGGTTCTCCGCCGGTGAAATAATGCCGAAGCCCGGATTTTGAAATAACGTCTTCCAGCTTCGTAGCGATCTTGTTCACGTTGCCCACTAGCTCGGCCAAGACCTCCATCCTTTCGATGAACGTGGGGTGGCTTTTTTTCAGTAGAACAGGGGTGCTTGCCATTATTCTAAATGCCGCCTAGTATGTGCGAAATACAGATATATATAGGTTATATACGGAATAAGAGTTATCTAAAACAGTAACACATATGGATAGGAAACGTGGCGGCATCGCTGTAGGCCGAGATGAGTTTTGTTTAGCCATCGATACCAACGGAGGGAACATAAACGTGTTGATCTTGACCAGGCGGGTTGGTGAGGGCGTTACCATTGGTGATGATGTCAGGGTTGCGGTTCTTGAGATCAATGGCAATCACGTGCGGATTGGGGTTGCTGCGCCGAGGGACATTCCGGTTCACCGCGAGGAGATTTACGAGAGTATAAAAAAGCGGAGGAAAGCCGGTATAGAAAACCGAGCGAGTTCTGAACCGTTCGGAAAAACAGTCTGAGAAGAACAAGTAGTTTAGCCAAGTTGTGTGTAGACAGGCTGAAACTTTGTTAGGGAGGAGGCGACGTCATGCAGTGGATCGACGGCATTAGTTATGCGGAGCATCCATTCGAGTGGACCAGACCACACTTTAATTTGCGATATCAGTAGAGCTTGATTCGGTCGTGTGCTGCGCGGCTTAGGCTGGAGGCGACTCAAGGGAGCGTTTGGACCGTGAACAATAAGAAGATCACCGCAGCATACGACCCAATCAAGAACGAACGAAAGACGAAGAAAGAGGAACGTAACCAAGTAGAAGGAGCGGAGCGGCTTAGTGACTCTTGCAGAGCGAGCGTGTTTCGCATTGTATTCACCGGTGATTTCACCGATATACGACATACCGCAAAGGATCCATCAAATGTCGCCAAAGAAATCGACAGCCAATATTCCGTTGTCAGAGCAACAGGGAAGCACTCCGGTATCGAAACAGGAGACAGGGAAATACACTCAAGTTAAGCCAAAGCCCAAGAGCTATCCCCTACGGCGCCACCTCGCCGATCGACTGCGGCTACTACGCAAAGTTCGCAAGTGGTCGCAAGGGCAGGTCGCAGACGAGAGCGGACTGCATCGAACCTACATCAGCTTGGTGGAACGCGGACGGTGCAACATTAGCCTGGACAACCTTGAGCGGCTTGCCGACGCATTCGGTATAGGAGCCGCCGACTTGATAAGTCCTGATAACTCCACTCAATCGGCGGAATACACGTAAACATCTAAAGGTACTGTAGCGCCGTGCCACCCGCTTAGGCGATGAGCGTGAGCCCCACGGCCGCAAATCCGGCAATCTGCCACGGAAAGTTCAAAGAAGGAACGACCACGATGCTTATTTATACGAGGCGTGTCGGCCAAACCCTGACCATTAGCAACCGCCTTGTTATCACGGTACTTAACGTTGAAAGCGATCACGTTCGTATGTGCATCGATCTAGACAATACCTTCCAATTCATTTTCTCCAGCGGTGTGGGTCAGACCTTGAACATTGATGACGACACATCGGTCACGGTACTGGTGAGCAAGGGCGGTCACACTCGTCTTGGCGTCGACGTCGCCATAAATACGCCGGTTTACCGGGAAGAAATTCAAAAGCTTATTTCATGGAATGAAATCCGCCTGAATCTTTGTGACGACAACGCTGATCGGTTTTTTAATTGAGCAATAGCAGATGAAGGTGCGGAGAGCTTTCGATATGAAGATATCCAAACAGGTTCTCTTTTCGCGACGCAGCATACTAATTTTTGTGGTAGCAATCTTGATCATAGAAATTATCGCTTTCACTTTAGTTGATTCGGCGAATCGATCTAACATGCGAGCCTGTTCATATCCTTTATTGGTCTCGATCCATATCTGGCTTACCCATTGGAGTTTCGACAGAAAGCAACGAAAGAAGAATCGAAAGGACAGAGAGATAATGGTTCGTCAAGTACTTAATCAACGTAAGTAGGTCGGTCGGACTTCTATATTGGGGAACCGCATTTGTTGCGGGAACGATTACTAATTGGACTCGGTCGCAAGCTGCCAATGTATCTGCAGGCAGAAGCTGCCGGTATAGCGATGATTGCGTCCTGTCACGGATTCGAGACCGATCTATCCACGTTCCGGTGGCGCTTTTCGGTGGCAATAGAGCGCATCCAAACGTCTGCACCGTATTCTCAGGTTACCCATACCATTGCCAACGTCACTCTTGCTATCAAATCACTGTTCCAGGACGTAACGCATCATGCGAAACACATTCAGGGTCGACGCAACGGTTCTGGGGTAGCGTATTGATACGGCATTTGCTTCAGATCGCTGTATTGCGAGATGTTTCGATGTAAACCCATTTTCACTGCTCCGCTGCATAGCGGACAACGGTGGCCAGTCAGCCTCTGAAAGATAGTGCAGTCCAGAGAGCCGGGAGCTATATATGTTCGTATGACAGTTAAGGGCGCCACGATGCTGCTCCACCCGGGCCAACTGACCCTCGCTGATCTTCGCAAGATCGCTATGCCGGCAACGACGCACGATCTCATTCAGCTCGCGGCGTCGAGCTACGCCGCAATCGACGCCGGTGCCCGCACCGTACAGAAAATCGTCGCTAAGGGAGATCCCGCCTACGGCATTAACACCGGCTTCGGTCGTTTGGCGTCCCATCATATTCCAACGGATCAGATCGAATTGCTGCAACGCAACCTGGTGTTGTCGCACGCGGTTGGCGTCGGCAGCGCGTTGCCGGAGCCGATCGTGCGCTTGGCCATGGTGCTGAAGCTCGGCAGTATGGCGCGCGGCTTTTCGGGTGTGACTCGTCAGCCGATCGATGCGCTGATCGCGCTGTACAACGCGCAAGTGTGGCCGGTCATTCCCGGTAAGGGATCGGTCGGTGCCTCCGGCGATCTCGCACCGTTGGCGCATTTGACCTGCACGTTGCTCGGTATCGGCGAAGTGACGGTGAATGGTCAGTTGCTGCCCGCCAGCGAAGGGCTAAAGCGCGCCGGTTTGAAGCCGCTGCAGTTGGCCGCGAAAGAAGGGCTGGCGTTGCTTAACGGTACGCAGGTCTCTACGGCGATCGCGCTGTATCATTTATTTCAGATCGAAGACTTGCTCCAAACCGGTGTGGTCACCGGCGCCTTGTCCGTGGACGCGGCCATGGGCTCGGTCAAACCCTTCGACGCACGTATTCATGCGCTCCGCGGTCAGCTTGGCCAAATCGACGCCGCCGCCGCCTATCGCGAATTGTTGAAAGACAGCGGGATCAATGCCGCCCATGCCGGCTGCAGCAAGGTGCAGGACCCATACTCGCTGCGTTGCCAACCGCAAGTGATGGGCGCTTGCTTGGATCAAATGCGGCACGCCGCCGAGGTGCTGGTGCGTGAAGCTAACGCCGTGTCGGACAATCCGTTGGTGTTCGCCGATACCGGCGAAGTGCTTTCCGGCGGTAACTTTCACGCCGAGCCGGTGGCGATGGCGGCCGACAATCTTGCCATCGCCGTTGCCGAGATCGGCGCGCTCGCCGAACGCCGCATCGCGCTGCTGATCGATGCGACGTTATCTGGGTTGCCGGCGTTCTTGGTAAAAGACAGCGGCCTGAACTCCGGTTTCATGATCGCCCACGTTAGTGCTGCCGCGCTTGCGTCCGAGAACAAAACGTTAGCGCATCCGGCGAGTGTCGATTCGTTGCCGACATCGGCCAACCAAGAAGATCATGTATCAATGGCAACCTTCGCCGCGCGCAAGCTCGGCGAGATGTGCGACAACACCGCCGGCATTCTTGCGATCGAGCTGTTGGCCGCCGCGCAAGGCATCGACTTCCGCGCGCCGCTGACAACCTCGCCGCGGTTGCAGCCGGTGATGCGGCGTATTCGCGAGCACGTCGCACGCTACGATAACGATCGCTACTTCGCACCGGATATTCATGTCATCCAACGGCTAGTGCAGCAGGGTGTGTTCGCCGGTTACAGCCCGCTACGCGTTGCCTCGCGCGACGGCAGCGCGAACTGACGAGGATGTAAGCAATGGACGATGCCCGCTTGGACACCACGCGTACCATCCGCGCACCGCGCGGCAGCCAGCGTGTTTGCAAGAGTTGGTTGACCGAAGCGGCCTATCGCATGATTCAGAACAATCTCGATCCGGAAGTCGCCGAGCATCCGCAAACGTTGGTCGTGTACGGCGGTATCGGCCGCGCGGCGCGCAATTGGGCGTGTTTCGACCAGATTTTGGCGAGTCTGCGCGAGTTGAACGACGACGAGACCTTGTTGATACAGTCCGGCAAGCCGGTCGGTGTGTTCCGCACCCATGTCGACGCGCCGCGCGTATTGATCGCCAACTCCAATCTTGTGCCGAAGTGGGCCACCTGGGAACATTTCCATGAGCTTGATCGTAAGGGTCTCATGATGTTCGGGCAGATGACCGCCGGTTCGTGGATTTACATCGGCTCCCAAGGCATCGTTCAAGGCACGTACGAAACGTTTTGCGCCATCGCTAATCAGCACTTCGATCGTAACCCCAAGGGTAAATGGATTCTTACCGGCGGTCTCGGCGGCATGGGCGGTGCGCAGCCGCTGGCGGCAACGATGGCCGGCTTTTGTCTGTTGGCGGTGGAGTGTGACGAGACGCGCATCGACCTACGTTTACAGACGCGCTACCTCGACAAGAAAGTAACGACGTTGGATGAGGCGTTGAAGGTTATCAACAACGCCTGCGCCAAAGGCCAAACGATTTCGGTCGGTTTGCTCGGCAATGCCGCCGATGTTTTTACCGAGCTCGCCGCGCGCGGCGTCTTTGCCGATGTCGTCACCGATCAGACCAGCGCGCACGATCCGATCCACGGTTATCTGCCGCAAGGTTGGACCGTCGAGCAATGGCATGCGGCGCAAGTTAACGCACCGATGAGCGTAGTTGGGCCGGCCAAGCAATCGATGGCGCGCCAAGTGCAGGCGATGCTGGCGTTTCAGCAAAGCGGGGCAGTGGTGCTCGATTACGGCAACAACATTCGGCAAATGGCGCACGACATGGGCGTCAGCAACGCCTTCGATTTCCCGGGCTTCGTGCCGGCGTATATTCGACCGTTGTTCTGCAAGGGTTACGGTCCGTTTCGTTGGGTCGCGCTGTCCGGCGATCCCGACGATATTTACAAGACCGACGCGAAGGTCAAAGCGCTGATTCCGCACGATCCGCACTTGCATCATTGGCTCGACATGGCGCGCGCGCGTATTACTTTTCAAGGATTGCCGGCGCGCATCTGCTGGGCCGGCGTGAAGGATCGCTATCGCCTCGGCTTGGCATTCAACGAAATGGTTCAGACCGGCGAGCTGAAAGCGCCGATCGTTATCGGCCGCGATCATCTCGATACCGGCTCGGTGGCGAGCCCGAACCGTGAGACCGAAGCGATGCTGGACGGCTCGGATGCTGTCTCCGATTGGCCGTTGTTGAATGCACTGCTGAATACCGCCAGTGGCGCGACTTGGGTCAGCCTGCACCACGGCGGTGGTGTCGGTATGGGTTATTCGCAGCATGCCGGTGTCGTGATCGTGTGCGACGGTAGCGAAGCGGCCAGCAAGCGGCTCGAGCGCGTGTTGTTCAACGATCCGGCGACCGGCGTCATGCGTCATGCTGACGCCGGCTACGAATCGGCGAAGCAAACGGCGCGCGAGGTCGGTTTGACGTTGCCGATGTTTCAGGGTTAAGCAAGCGTTATGCGCGCCGATCTGCTAATTCGACGAGCGCAGCTGGCTACGTTCGATCCGAACGTGAACAACGATGGTTATGGAACGATAGCTCACGCCGCGATTGCGCTGCACGACGGTCGTATCGTCTGGCGCGGTGCCGACCGGGATTTGCCGGCCGATCTCGACGCCAAACAAGAACTCGATGCCGGTGGGCGCTGGTTGACGCCGGGATTGATCGATTGCCACACGCATCTGGTCTACGCCGGCCATCGTGCCGACGAGTTCGAGATGCGCCTGAACGGTGTCGGCTACGAAGAGATCGCGCGTGCCGGTCTCGGCATTCGCTCAACTGTGCGCGCCACGCGCAGTGCCTCGGAAGAGGAATTACTCCAGCAAAGCTTGCCGCGCTTACGCAATTTGATGAACGAAGGGGTAGCCACCGTAGAGATTAAATCCGGTTATGGTCTCAATATGACCACCGAACGCGCGCAACTTCGCACGGCGCGCAAATTCCACGCCACGCAACCGATTCATGTCAGCACTACCTTTCTCGGTGCGCACGCATTACCGGAAGAGTTCGTCGGTCGCGCCGATGACTACATCGATCATCTGATCGCGGAGATTCTGCCTGTGCTCGCGCATGAAGGGTTAATCGACGCCGTCGATGCCTTTTGCGAGACCATCGGTTTCACGCCGGCGCAGGTCACGCGCTTATTCGACGCGGCGCGCGCGCTCAATCTACCGGTGAAGTTACACGCCGAGCAGTTGTCCGATCGGAGCGGGGGCGAGTTAGTCGCGCGCTATCGCGGTTTGTCGGCGGATCATTTGGAATGGTTGTCCGACACTAGCATCGCTGCCATGGCACAAGCGGGAACGGTTGCGGTATTGCTACCGGTTGCTTTTTATTGTTTGCACGAAACGCGCTTGCCGCCGATCGCCGCCTTGCGGGCCGCTGGAGTGCCGATGGCGGTTGCCACCGATTGCAATCCCGGCACGGCTCCGTGTCCGTCCATACTACTGGCGCTCAATATGGCGTGTACGCTGTTTCGGCTGACACCGGCCGAGGCACTTGCCGGCGTCACCCGTGAAGCGGCGCGTGCCTTAGGACTGCAACACGATCGCGGTCGAATTGCCATTGGCCAACGTGGGGATTTAGCGCTGTGGTCTATCAACCATCCCGCTGAGCTGTGTTACCACTTGGGATACAACCCACTGGCGTTGCGGATTTTTAACGGAGCCGTTCCCGCCGGCGCTTGTTGATTCCTTGCTACCGACACCGCGGACGCGGCGAATGAGACCGTCGTGTGTTAGGTCGCGCAACGCGCGATTGACGGTCATGCGGCTGGCGTGAAAGTGCCGTGCTAACGAATTTTCCGATTCGACTCTATCACCGGGTTTCAGCCGACCGCTACGGACGTCGTCAACGATGACGTTTTTGATGACCTGAAAGATCGGCATTACTACGTTTGCCGGCTGCGATTCCATCGCCGTAGGGCGGGGGGTGTGCGCGGCATCTTTTAGCTTCATTCCGGATGTTCCGTTAGGCGATAAAAACTAAGAAACAAAAAAGACAACGACTATGCGCCGAGTTCTAGCTTGCCGTTGTGAGTAGAAGCGATGAAGGAGGGCAACGACGCGAGCTAGGATACGACAATAACGCGTGATGAATCGTTTAGATTACTGGCCAAATGGCCAGTGGTTGTATTTGGCGCTGGTCTTAAACTAGCGGCCTGCAGGGAGGAGCTCTTAGTGCGCGAGTGAGGACCGCAAAGTTTCGGTCCTCATTTTTTTTTTTGCTAAAGCCGACTGGTTAAAGTCGGTAAATAAGTGATTGCCGGCGGCGTATGCTCTGTTTCACCCGCATGCGTCGCCGGACTTTTACTCCACCGTAAGCCAATTGCCGCCGTTAGCTGGCGGACTTGTTCGGATCCGGTGGGAGTCGCCATGAGACCAACAACGTGGCGACGAGTACCAGAATCCCTACCGCAACAATCGATCGCACGGGCGATGCGCCATTGGCGGCAGCGAGCGTGTAAAGACCCACCGTTATCAGCATCGCGATATTTTCGAAAAAGTTTTGCAGCGCGACCGCGCCGCCGCTGCCGATCGTTTTGTGACCGATCTCCTGTAACGCCGCATTGATTGGCACCATGAATAATCCACCGGTAACACCCACTAATACCAGCACCGCCCGCGCCGGCCAAATGGCGTCGACCTGACTCAATACTAAGATGAACACGCCCATTGCATAAGCCGCGAGCCGCGCGCGCCGCAGGCGCTCGATCGGGATGAGCTTGGGTACGAGCGTCGCGCCGATGACGATTCCGATGGCAAGGGCGAGCGTAAGGTTGGCGATGTCGGCGGTGTTATGCGTCAGCAACACGACCGGCGCCCATGCCACCAGCAACAAGCGCAGTACCGCCGCTGCCGCCCAGAACAGACCAGTACCGAGCATAGCGAAACGCGCGCGGCTACTGACGAACAGCGAGCGCATCATGTCGATGAAGTGGCCAACGCCGGGTTGGTCAGCGCGATGTTGCGGTGCGATCTTCGGAATCAGCAAGGTCGTCGCCAGCGACAGGCCATAGCACGTGACCACCAGCAACAGCGCCGCCGTAATCGACCGATCGGCCACGCGCGCGCCGACGACGGTACCGGCGATAATAGCGACGATGGTCGAACCTTCGATCAGGCTATTGGCCTGTACCAGCCGATCGTGCGGCAACATTTCCGGCAATATGCCGTATTTCGCCGGACCATAAACGGCGGCACCGATACCGACGAAGGCGTAGGCGAAGATCGGTTCGAGGCCGAGCAACATGAACAACGCGCCGGCGCCTTTCAACGCATTCCCGATCATGAGCACCCACGCTTTCGGCCGGCTGTCGGCGAACGGTCCGACCCAGGGTGCCAGCACCACGAAGGCGACCAGAAACGCGCTCTGTAGCGCCGGTACGTACCATGGCGCGGCGTTGCTGGCATGCAGCACCATGGCGATAGCAGCAAAGAGAATCGCGTTGTCGGCGAATGCCGTTATGAACTGAGCGACGAGTAGGGCGTAGAGGCCGCGGCTCACGAGGCTAACTCCTGTTCCACCAACGCACGTGCGCCGGGGTAATCGATTTTGCCGGTGCCGAGCAGCGGTAAATTTTTGGTAATGAGAATGCGCTTCGGCACGCTGATTTCACCGACGCCGTCGCCACGGGCGCGGGCTAGTAGATCGGCGCGATTGGCGTCGTGTTGATCCGTGAGTAGCACCAGCTGTTCGCCCTTCTGCGGATCCGGCAGATTAACGACCGCGTGTAACGCTGCCGGCCAGGTACGAGTTGCCAGTTCTTCGACCGCCGCCAACGACACCATCTCGCCGCCGATTTTGGCGAAACGTTTGGCACGGCCGTGAATGTGCACGAAGCCATCGGCATCGACGCTGACGATGTCACCGGTGTCGTACCAGCCGTCGCCCATGTTCGAATGTGGTGGCACCAATGTGCCGGGGCGATCGGCCAAGAAGTAACCGAGCATGACGTTTGGCCCGTGCACGTGCAATCGTCCACCGGTACTGATGCCGGCGACCGGTTCCAGCCGGTAGTCGATACCCGGCAGGAACTGCCCAGGGCTGCCAGCGCGGAAGCCCATCGGCGTATTTGCCGCCAACACCGGGCTGGTCTCGGTCGCGCCGTATCCTTCGAAGATACGAACGCCGAATTTTTCCATCCAGTCAGTACGCGTTTCGTCTTGCAGCTTTTCAGCGCCGGCAAAGACATAACGCACGCTGTAGAAGTCGTAGGGATGGGCGTAGCGCGCGTAACCTTTTAAGAAGGTATTGGTGCCGAACAAGATGGTGGCGTTAAGGTCGTATGCCATTTCCGGCACGATGCGATAGTGCAGCGGCGACGGATAAAAGAACGTGCGCATGCCGGCGAGGATCGGCAGCAGCGTGCCGGCGGTAAGACCAAACGAATGAAATAGCGGCAGCGCGTTTAAGATCACGTCGTGGCTGCTGAAGGCGATACGGGCGGCAATCTGTTCGCGGTTGGCCAGCAGATTGGCGTGCGACAGCACGACACCCTTCGGCGTTCCCTCGGAGCCGGACGTAAATAGCACGACCGCCGGATCGTCGGCATTGGCGGTCGGTGCCGTGTGGTGATAGACCAGCCGCGCCAGCGGTATGGACGCGAGCGCGCGTAACTTGTCGAGCAGACCGATCTTCGCGCGAAAGTCTTCCAAATAGACCAGCTGCACTTCTTTTGCCAGCAGCTCGGCCGCCGTTGTTAATTTTGCCACTTCAATAAAACGGCGCGATGTCAGCACCGTCTTGATCTTGGCTGTGCGGCAGGCCGACACTATGCCTTGCGCGCCGACTGTATAGTTCAACATCGCCGGCACACGGCCGTAGGCCTGTAAGCCGAAGAACACGACCGCATTGCCGACCGCGTTCGGTAGCAGCAGTCCGACGCACTCGCCAGGTACCGTTATCTTTGCCGCCAGCCGACCGACGATGAACGCGCGCATCAGTAGCGTGTTGTAGCTGAGCGGTTGGCGCTCGATATCTTCGACCACTTTCTGGTCACCGCCATGAATCGCCTTCGCATCAAGCAGTGCGCGGAACAGCGTGCGTCGATAGTTCGAGGTCACAAACATCATCTGCGTCATGATGTCGGCTAGTACGCTACCCGCCTTTTGCCGGCGCGCGCGCCCGCGCAGTTTCGGCGACAACTCGATCATCGTTGCCGGCAAGATGGTCAGGCGAATCACCGGAAACCAACGTAATCGCACGCGTCCACGTAACCGCGAGAACGGCGTGTATTGCGCGCCGTCGATGCGTACCGGCACAAGCTTGGCCCTCGACTTATCGGCGATCATGCCGGTGCCGTCGTAAATCTTCATCAACGAACCGGTAACGGTGATACGGCCTTCGGGAAAGATCACCGCTTTGCGGTCTTCTTGTAAGTAGCGAATCAGTGCGCGAGTGGAGTAGGGGCTCGTCGGATCCATCGGAAACGCGTGGACCAGCTTAACGAACGGCCACACCCACCAGCGTTTAGCGATGTGCGAGTTGACGGCGAACGTCAGATCGTCGGGGAGAAAGGTTGCCAGCAATACCGCGTCGAGAAATGACGTATGGTTGGCAACGACTAGCACGCGATCGCCAGCGGCGCGATAGTGTTCGAAGCCGCTCACCTCCACCCGATAAAGCGCGCGCAGTAGAACGCGAATAAGGGTTTTCAGCCAACGCATAGATAGCCTCTCTTTGAATAATCGTTCAGCGGCGTTTCGGTTTTTGCTTGAAGCCGATCAGATAATTCGTCACTAGCGAGGTAACGATCTTGTCCGCCGCTTCCAAACCTTGCTCATGCAGCCGATCGGCTAAGCCCAACACGGCGACCCCGTGTACGCCGCTCCATAACGCCTGGGCGGCGGTCTTGAGATCCTTCGCCGATCTTTCCGGTGCGACATCGCGCAGCTGTTGCTCGACGATTTCGAACATGCGCGTTACCTTTTCTTGAAACCAGGAGGGCAGGGGTGTTGCCGGCGGATGCTCGAAGATCAGGCTCCAAAGCGCCCGATTGGCGAAGCCAAAATTAATATATTGGCGGGCGAGCGCGAGCAAGCATCTTTCCGGATCCTTGCCGCGGACGGTCACGGCCTCGAGCGTTGTATGCAGGTCATCCAGCGTACTGCCGTTGATATGTACGATCAGGTCATCAAGATTGCGGAACACCAGGTACAAGCTACCGACGGCGTAACCGATGGCGTCGGCGACTTTGCGCGTCGACAATGCACCGTAACCTTGTTTTGCGATTAATCGCCTGGCAGCGGTCAGCGCCATTTCTTTGATTTCTTCCGAGCTATGTTCGCTTTGTTTACGGCGGCGGCCCACGGTCAGTTTACCTATTGAACATTGTTCATTAATTGCGGTACTGTATTGAACGATGTTCAATAAGTCAACGGAGCAAGATGTCGATGCGTGAAACACGATTCAACTTCAGGATAGACCGTTAATGGTCTATGCGACGGATTAGATGCCATCCGTAGCCGGGATGGAGCGAAGCGTAATCCGGGGCCATGCTCTCCTGGATTACGGCGCTTCGCGCCTCCCTCCAGGCTGCAAATTACAAACGGTGGGGCTCGGTATTCTTGAGATGCGATCTAATATAAGGAAGCTCTAAACAATTCCTAAAACAGTCGGACAAGTTGACTAAGAGACGGTAACAAAATGAACGTTGGCACGTTAACTCCCTCCCCCTCAGGGGGAGGGTTGGGGTGGGGGTGGGTTTG